>NZ_BADT01000169.1 GCF_000239855.1 Pseudoalteromonas sp. BSi20652
GACATCAACACATATCACGTAGGTCGGGCGAACGTAGCGATTCACGACGCTAAAATCACAACAAAACCCCTCAATAACTCAGTCGGCCAATAAACTAGCATTTGCTAGGTGACTTTCTACCGCTGTGGGCACTACGACAGTACCAGGCTTCAAATTGTAGAAACCCGTTACAACAATGTGACGGTTTTTTTGCTGTCTGGGATTTAGTAAATAGCCAAGAGCCCAAACCGCACTCAGCAGTGAAACAAAACAGCTCGAAGGCGAGCCCCACGGAAGGCCGCCCCGACACAAAGATAGTGTAGCATTTCACTGTGACTCTCTACGGCTGTGGGCACTACGACATTACCAGGCTTCAAATTAAAGAAACCCGTTACAGCAATGTGACGGGTTTTTTTGCTGTCTAGGATTTAATAAATAGCCAAGAGCCCAAACCGCACTCAGTAGTGAAACAAAACTGCTCGAAGGCGAGCACTGCGGAAGGCCACCCCGACACAATGATAGTGCAGCATTTCACTGTGACTCTTTACCGCTGTGGGCACTACGACATTACCAGACTTCAAATTGTAGAGCGTCAGAATCTAACGATTCGGGCTTTTTTACGTCTGCTGAAAAGTGAAATATGAGTGGATTACTAGCATATCGCATTATAATTTAGCTCAATTACATCCTACAAAAGACTCACATTAATCACTCAATCTTGCTGAATGAGATAAATTAAGAATCAGTTTGATCCCCTACTTAGTTGATAAGTATTTATATAAATATAATTAAGATTTATCTCTGCAATACTCATGGGATTGAGTTACAAATAGTGTTACCTAGATACTTAATGCTCTTGTAGAACACATATATTGTGCCAACATGTAATTCATTGGCTATAATGATACATCTTAGGTAGCGGTAAGAGCGCTACTTAAAATAATTAAATAATTAATTATCCGAACTGGTAAATTATTTCCTTGTTAGCATAATTAATCTTCATTGTACTTTGCCTAATCCAACAAAGGGTTTAATTTTCTCTAATGCGATATAAAATATCTTTGTGCTTACTATTGACCACAATGCTTACTCATTTTTCTGCTTTTTCTAATGATTTAGAATTCTCTGGTTATGCTCGAGTTATCGGTGGCTACTTAGACGAAAAAAATGTTGAATTTAAGGGATATGAAGACAGTATTAAATTTTCCCCATCTAGTTTAATTGGGTTGCAAGGCGAGTATCAGTTTGATGATAAGTGGTCTGCAACAGCCCAAGTTTTGCTAAGAAGCAATAACACAACAGCCTCCGATAACTCTGGCCTAGAGTGGTTATATTTAACATATACGCCAACAGATAATATTCAGATTAAACTCGGAAAATTACGCACACCTTTTTTTACTATGAGTGACTTTTCGGATGTTGGTTTTGCGTACCCATGGATCAATCCACCCCAACAAGTCTACGATACTTATTTATTTAAAACATTTAATGGCATAGATGCTGTTTATAAATTTGGAGCAGAAAATTTTGATGTGAGCTTTGAAGGTTACTATGGTGAAGAGTCGGGTGATATAGGGATTGGCGCCTTAAGAACGGGCTTTGAAGTTGATAACCTTTTAGGATTCATTGGTAAGATTAATATTGAAAACTTAGAATTTAGAGTTTCCCGGTATAATGGAAATATCAAGCTTGATATTGATGAGATAAGACAGCTAGAAAATGTGCTTAATAGCCTTAATTTTACAAAAAGCGCCAGCTCGGTAAAAACAAAAGGTAGAGCACATGCAGACCAATTTGGCGTAATTTACGACAATTTAGATTATTTTTTTAGAGGTGAATGGATCCGCATAAAAACTGATTTAGGAATAGTGCCTATAATTCAAAGCTATTATTTAACTGCCGGTGTTAATTATGCCCCTTTTACTTACCACTTAACATTTGCTGATAGTGACGTAGAAACTCGTTCCGCTGAGAATGAAATACCGTTAGGCATTAATAGCGACTTAGATCAACTTGCATATGGGTACAACCGCATTTTTGATGAATCTACGCCTGATTCAATTAAGAGTTGGACAGTTGGTGTACGCTGGGATGTGTTGCCAAACCTAGCTTTAAAAGCTGAGTTTTCGACACTCGAAGGTGACAATGTAAAAGACTCGTTTTTTGTTATCCCTGATGACTCTGATTTTGATAAGAAAACGAATCTTTATCTTATTGGTTTGGATTGGGTATTTTAATGATATTTTTTAAATTTATTAATAACATTAAAAAAACAGCGTTACTTTTTGCTGTAGCTTGTAGTCTATTAGGTTTTAGTCTTTCAGTTCATGCAGAGAATACAAATCCCTCGAACGTTATTATTGTAGTAAATACAACAGACAAAAACTTATCCTTTAGTAAGCAACAAATTCGCCATATTTATATGGGCGGGGCTATGAGCAGACAATTTAAAGCTGTTAACCTATTTGTTGGCAATCCACTAAGAATAAATTTTAACACTAGGATGGTGGGCCTTACTGAATCTAGGATACAAGCTTATTGGGCCCAAATGCGATTCACTGGGCGCAGCAAACCACCTATTGAATTTGAGACTACAGAAGAGGTTATAGAATACTTACTAACCGTCGAGGATTCAGTAGCTTACCTTCCTACAGGGATCACTATACCTAAAGAGCTCACCATCATTGCACTAAATTAAAAGTAAGCCACTTGGTTAGTGCAAGCATCAATAGCACTGAGTTATTTTGTAGTTATTGTTAGTTCTTTAAACAATGTTTTTGCTCGTTCAATTGCTTGAGCTAATTGTGCAATGCATACTGGCTTTGCAAAGTAATAGCCCTGCATTTCATCACTACCATGTGATACTAGGTAGTTAGCTTGATCGGTTGTTTCAATCCCTTCACTACATATTTTTAAACCAAGGCGCTGGCCTAAATCGAGTATTGCTTGTAATACCGCAGTGTCTTTTGCTGAGCTCGCATATTGATTAACAAACATTCGATCTATCTTTAATGTATCAATTTCAATTTTAGTAAGGTAACTCAATGAAGAGTAACCAGTGCCAAAGTCATCTAATGCAATTGAGCCTCCCATAGCTTTAATTTGACTAAAAAATTGGTTAGCGTTTTCAAAATTTTCTAAATAGCTTGATTCTGTTATTTCAAACTGAATATTTGAAATATCAACGCTATGTTCAAGTAGTTTACTTTTTACAGTATGAATGAAGTTATGATCTTTTAAGTCATGGCTCGAAAGGTTCATGGAGACGAGTACATTATTCCCCATAAGTTGTTTTAGCATTTGCATATCTTTAAATACTTGTGTGATAACCCATTGGGTAATGGCTTTTATTTTACCTGCTTGTTCCGCTATAGGTATAAACTCACCAGGAGAAACAAAGCCTAGCTCTTTGCTTTGCCATCTTATTAAGGCCTCTAAGCCTTGAGCTTCGCCCGTATTCGACATTTTAAGCTGATAAAATAACTCAAATTCATTTTTCGATATTGCGTGAGATATTAAGTTAGCGACTTGCGCTTTTCGTTTGTTATCTTCAAGCATTTTATGGTGGAATATTGTATATGCGCCTTTGCCTTTTTCTTTTGATGTGTACATTGCAATATCGGCATTACTAATAAATGTATTTATATCAAATTCAGCTCCTTTGGCACTCGCTATACCAATACTAATACCTGCAGGTACGTTCCATTCGTTTATAGTGAATGGCTCTTTCATACCTTCAATGATACTTTCGGCAATATCTATAACAATAGATTGCTCAGTGATATTAGGTAGCATAATTAAAAACTCATCACCGCCTAACCGTGCAATTATGTCGTTACTACGCAGATAACTTTTTACTTTTTTGGCCACAGCTTGTAAAAGCATATCTCCGGTTTCATGGCCTAGGGTATCGTTAACACCCTTAAAGCTATCAACATCAAAGAACATAATCGCAACGTCTTGGTCGTTACTTTTACTACTAGCTAACTCGAGTTTGAGTAGATCCATAAAAAACATACGATTAGGTAAACCCGTTAATATATCGTAGTTGGCGAGGCGCTCCATTGAATGCGTTTGTACTAAAAGTTGTGCGGTGTGTTTATGATTGGTTTGAATTTGGGAGTCAATTGTTTGTAGTAATGCATTAATGTCGTTACCAAGTTGAGATACTTCATCATGACCAGTTACTTGATATTGAAGCTTATAATTTGTTGATTTTTCTACTTTCTGCGTGAATTTTGAGAGTTTTAAAAGTGGGCTTAATAAGCGCTGATATATCCAAAATGAAATAATAATGGTGAGTGCAATAATTAAAACAACAAATGGAGCCGCACTATAAAAAAGGCTAACTTTACTTTCATCCAATGGCTTTTTAAAGTCTTGTACAATGAGCAAATATCCAATAGGAAACTGTTCTTCCCCAATTGCCTTTAAGGCCACTAGTCCTTCATTAGTTATTGTAACCGCGTAAGGTAAATCTTTTGGTTGAATGCTTACGAGTTCAGGTTTGAAGTTCTCAAGATATAAATAGTTAGGGTGCACGTATGACTGAATTAACTGCCAGTTAGCATCAAATACATTAACAAACTTAATATGTTCGTATCGATCAAAGCCGAGCAATTCGGTGGTTATGGAGAACAAGTCAACTTGCTCAGACATAACGCGTAATAAACTATCGGAAATGTTTGAAGACATTGCATCTAAGTTTTGCTTAACAGATTGACGGTATAGATCCTCATGCTCATTAATCGCGAGGAAAAAAACTAAATTTGCGCTAAATATAATTAAAACTGTTGTTATTATAATAAATTTATACCGAATACTATGAAGCATTAAATTTAACCCTTAACCGTCATTTAATTATGTTTTAATCATTATTGTGTAATCAGGCAATCCATAATTGCAAAAAAGCTACTTACTTCGCCCTTTGTAGCACTAAAAGTATAACATTAAGAAGGCTTTTAAATTCACATACTAAATATAGCTGTTTATTTAATTTTGTACTGACTTACTTTGTTGCAATTTCATTCTTGGTTTAATAAGTGACCTGTGTAAAACTACCTAGGTTAATTTAGTAAATCAGGTGACATGAATGTCGAATATTAAAGCTTGGAAACTTATAAGCCTGTTTTGTTTGTTCGCAGTGCTTATGGGTTGTCAATCTAAAGAAGAGCAGCTGCAACAAACAATTCAAGAGTCTATTAAAAAGGTAGATACGGAGCTGTCACAGCTTGGTACTGCGCTTGATAATGGGAATGTGCGCAATGCTGTATTACTTAAAGAATATGGCGAGCTCCTTAAAAAACAACAACCAGAGCTTACAAAAGTTGTTGATGTAATTACCCTTGATGCAACGCGCCAAGGTGCACTTTATAGTGGTTTAACACAGCGACTTAAAGATATTAAAGGAACTTACTTAATTCCTCCTTATGAAGATACGCTACATAGCATTGATTTGTTGAGTGATGCATCTAAACCTGCGCTATTTTCTGATGCGCTAACCGATCCTATTAATATGCTAGCTGATATGTCCAAAGGCACTTTGGCGCGTGTAGGCGCAATTAGTAAGCAAGCTGAAGGTGAGGGTGTTGGTAACCAAATGGTTGGTAACCCTAACTATGGTAATTGGCAAACAAATAGTAACGGTATTAGCTTTTGGCAATGGTACGGCATGTACCGTATTTTAGGCGATGTATTTGACCGTGTTGAATATGGTAGTTGGAGCAAGCGCCGAAAGTATAGTTATTACAATGACTATGGCCGTTCGCGTTATTCAAGCCCTAAGCAAATTAAAACCCAAAGCGCGCTAGAAACACGCACGCGCCAAACATACCAACGCCAAGGTAAGCAGTTTACAAGCCCTTATGCGAGTAAAAAAACAGGTGCATCCGGTTTAAGCCGTAGTAGTTATACGCCACCAAAAAGCCGCAGTAGTTATTCTCGTTCGAGCAGTTATAGCAATAGCTCAGGATCGGTGCGTGATAGCGGTAGCAGAACCTCTCGTGGCGTGAGCCGTGGTAAGTAAAAGAATAAAGTTGGAGTTAGAATAATATGTATGAATTTAATGGAATAACTATGTGGTCGCTACAAGCATTGGCGATTGATTTTGCAATTATTGTTTTATTATTTGTAAGCCTAAAATATATAAAAGGCTGGGTTTCAAACTTACACGCAAATGATGAAATAACAGAGCGTGATAACTTTGCTTTTGGTATCAGCTTTGCCGCTGGTTTAGTGGCACTGGCGATTGTATTAACAGGTGTAAGTAGTGGTGCTTTTGCTGCAACACTGCAACAAGAAGCACTGCAAATGTTAGCTTACGGCGCATTAGCAATTGTACTTATTAAGTTAGGTCACTTTTTTCAAGATAAAGTAGCACTTCGTAAAGTAAGCCTGCACGACGAAATAGTTAAAGGTAACGTTACAGCTTCAATAATTGATTTTGGTCATGTTGTTAGCGTTGCAATAGTTATTCGCTCAGCACTTTTATGGGTGGCTACTGATGGCTGGCATGGTCTTCCAATTGTAATTGCTGCCTTTATTATAGGTAGTGTTGTATTACTACTTGTTAGCCAATACCGAGTGCAGTTATTTAAGCGTACAAACAAAAGTGGCGACTGCCTACAACAAGCAATTGTTGATGGTAATTTAGCTGTGGGTATTCGTTACGCTGGATTTTTAATAGGTAGTGCATTAGCTATTACAGCGGCAACAGGTGTTGCACCGTATGCTGCTGATAACATTAATGCGAGTTTACTATACTGGGCTATTAGCGCAGTAGTGAGCCTTGTCGCATTTATTATTTTGCACTTAGTAACAATTAAAATAATTTTATCTGGTTGCGATATTTCCGATGAAGTTAATCGTCAAAAAAATGTAGGTGTAGCGACCATTTCTGCAGCCGTATCATTTGCTGTAGGTATCACTATGGCAACCTTGCTAGGCGCATAATCAGTGTCATCAATCAACACTCCCCCAAGTAAGTCTCGTTTACTTGGGCACGATATTTTACTAATAACTGTTATGGCCGTGCTTGCTGGGTGCGGCCTTATTTATGAATACTTACTGTCTCATTATGCGGGCCGTGTACTTGGCTCAGTAGAAAGCGCTATTTACGCCATGATCGGTACTATGATTGTAGCAATGGGCTTAGGCGCTTTTTTAGCGCGTTGGTTTAAAGATGCATTTACCGCTTTTGCTTGGCTAGAAAGCATTATTGCTTTGGTTGGCATGGGCTGCATTTTAGCGATAGCGGGTGTAATAGCTGTAAGTTATTCTCTTCCTCATTTATTTTCGAGCATTTTTAATTTACCCCCAGATGTTGTACTTAATGGTTACGTATTTCAAAAGCTACAAGAGTGGTCACGTTTTCTACCCTATGTTTTTGGTTTAATACTGGGCTTATTTATTGGTATGGAAATACCGCTTATAGCGCGCATTCGTCAGCACGTTTATGGCCGTTTTTTAGAAAACAACGCAGGGACTATTTATGGTGCCGATTATATTGGTGCTGGTATTGGCGCCGCCATTTGGGTAAGTATCATGCTCTCAATGCCTATAATGCAAGCTGCGGCGTGGACGGCGTTATTTAACATCATCGCAGGGCTCGCGTTTTTATGGCGTTACCATGCCCATGTGCGCTTTGCTAAGGCACTTTTAGTTTGCCATATAGTGCTGTTGGTATTATTTGGCTTTATTTTAGTATTTGGCAGTAGCTGGATGAACAGTCTAAGTAATGTTTTATATAAAGATAAAGTAATTTATTCGCAAGCAACCAAATACCAGCACGTAGTTTTAACCGAAAGGCTAAGTAAAAACCAACCTCAGCCAATTACCGATTTATATTTAAATGGTCGTTTACAGTTCTCAAGTATTGATGAGCAAATATATCATTCAATGCTGGTTTACCCTGCAATGCTTGCCTCTAACAGACACGACCGTGTATTAATAATTGGGGGTGGTGACGGACTAGCACTTAGAGATGTTTTAAAATGGCCTGTGAGTGAAGTAACGCTAATAGATTTAGACGCGCAACTACTCAATTTATTTGGTCATAAAGACGGTGACTTTACACCACCAGATGATATTAGTAAGCGACTAGTTACCCTTAACAACGATGCGATGGCAGATCCCCGAGCCAACATAATTGTGGGTGATGCATTTTTAGAAGTTGAAAAGCTGCTTGACCAATCTAAGCAGTTCGACACTATTTTAATTGATTTACCTGACCCTAATCATCCTGATCTAAATAAAATGTATAGTGACTACTTTTATAATCATGTACGGCAGTTATTAGCACCTGATGGGGCAATGGCGGTTCAATCAACCTCACCTTATCACGCTAAAAAAGCGTTTTTAAGCATTGCTAAAACAGTTAAAGCGGCTGGATTTGAGTATGTTGAGCAGTATCAGCAAAACATACCTTCGTTTGGGCAGTGGGGCTGGACTATAGCCACTAAAATGGGTCAGTCGGCCAGTGGCCGTATTAATGATGCGACGGCTATGCCTGTGCCATCAAGGTGGATTAGTAAAGAATATTTATTGGCAAGTTTTGTATTTCCTAACCACTACTTTGAACAAGTTGAAAGTATTGAGGTCAATAGGTTAGGGTCTGGTCAGCTGTATGATTACTATCGAACTGCATGGCAAATAGAAAGCGAATTGTATAAAAACTAACAAAACATGGTTGACATAATATGTCGACCATGAGAATCTTAACTCAGACATAATATGTCAAACGACAAAAGGCAGAGACATGGAATTAAATGAACTTTCAATAAAATTAGCTTCTTTTGAAACTGAAGGCGCTAACTTTGAGTCTTTCTTGATTGCCAACCCAGGCGAGCAAGATGTTTTACAAGTCATTGTTGATGGAAATGATGAGCTTCCAATTTTTGTTACGCAAACGCAAGAGCAGTTATTATGTATTAGCTACTTGTTTGACGAAGATGAAGTTAAAAGTGAATTACGCGACGAATTAAACGAAACATTATTACGTTTAAACGTGCCAATTCCACTGAGTGCATTTGCTAAAATCGATAACAAATACGCGATTTTTGGTGCACTGTCGGTAAATTCATCATTAGATGACGTTACCCACGAACTAGTGACATTAGCCGATAACGCTATCGACGCACTAGAAGCCGTGACCTTGTATTTAAACGATTAATAGCTAGTTAGTGGAGTTAAGATTATGAGTATTTTAAAAAAATTATTTACAGCAGTACGTGGCGGCGCTCGTGAAGCAGGCGAAGCAATTGTAGACAAAAATGGCATCCGTATTTTTGAGCAAGAAATTGCAGACGCGCAAAATGCACTTCACCGTGCTAAAAAAAGCCTTACTGAAGTAATGGCTAAAGAAATGCAAACTAAGCGTAAAATTAGCGCTGTAGATGCATCAATCGCTGAACATGAAGCGTATGCAGGCCAAGCGCTTGAAAAGGGCAACGAAGCATTAGCATTAGAAATTGCAGAAAAAATTGGTGACTTTGAAGCTGAAAAAGCTGAAAACGAGCAAGTATTGTCTGGCTTTAGCAATCACATTGTTGCGCTTAAGCAGCAAGTTAAAGATGCTGAAAAATCGATTAAAGAGAATCAGCGTCAGCTTACAATGGTTAAAACCACTGAAAGCGTACAGCAAGCAACAATGGCTGTTAACAGCACACTTAATACAAACAGCTCATCTATGACATCGGCTCGTCAATCGCTTGAACGCATTAAACAGCGCCAACAAGATCGAAGTGACCAGCTAGGTGCTGCAAAGCAACTTGAGTCAGACGTAAATGGCGATGACTTAAAAGCAAAAATGGCTGAAGCAGGCATTGGTGACACAAGCCCAAAAAGTGCTGATATTTTAGCTCGCATCAAAGCGAAGCAAAATAGCTAACCATTACGTTTATACTTTAAAAAGGTAACCGAGTTTTGCTCAGTTACCTTTTTTGCTTAGAGGGCAGCCTTCCTATGTTTAATTTTTTCAAATCTAAAAAAGAGCCAGAGCGTCAGCTTAATCATCCGAGCGATCTTAAAAAAGGCGACATGTTTAGCGTTATCGACTCATTTGCTTATCCTGCATGGTTAAAGGGTGAAACGTTACGCGTTACTGATATTCAGACTTACCAATATCAGCACAGTAGTGATACTGAATTTGTACTTGAGACAAACAGTGGCCAAGTTGTATTTTTACAAATTGAGCAAGATGACGGCGAAGAGTGGGCTAACTTTTCTATTAAAATTCAGCGAAACGAAGTTGAAGAAATATTTAGCCTTGATGAGTTTGCGCGTATTTTTGATGAAGAGTCGTTAACCCACATTACAGTGCAAAATACACCAGAGCGCTTTATGCAGTTTTTAGCTAAAAGCTATCAACAAAGCGAGTCGCCTTATGTGTGTTATTTCCATAATAAAGATTACCGCAACCAAACATTGCCTCGCTATGAGCAAGAAGGCGGTGAGCCATGTGAAATGATTTGTTTAGCGTCAGATAATGAAGGCTTTGGTTTAAATATCGAAATTTGGGATGGCGGCGAAACCGAAGTATCGCTAACGCTCAAGCGTCCAATGTCAGACATTGTAGACTTGTTTCCCGGAGATGCTAAGTGAGTGATGCTAAAGACAAGTGGTTACGTCAGGAACAAGCTGTACGTGCCACGCAAATGGCATTTGATCTAAGCAGCGAAGTTCAAAAGCTGATAAAAAAGCAAGCTATTGACCAAGAGTTAACGCCGTCAGATATGATCCGTAAAATACTTGGCTTAGATGTAAAGTCTAAAAAAACGCGTCAACGTTTATCGTTTAACTTAAATGATGATGAAATAGCGCAACTAGCCAGTCGCTTTGATGTACAAAGCGATGATAAGCGAGCCGTAAAGCAACAAGTAGCTGATTTATTAATTGCTCACACAAAAAAATCTAAGTAATTAAAGCTATATGAATATTATTTTAATTGCTTACTTAATTATTTTTGCGTTGTTTGGTACCGCTGCTGGTTATTTTGTACGCTTTATTTACGCATATTGGGTGCTTAAAACAATGCCCATGAAATACATTGTAAAAGCGGGTATTTGCGTGGTATTGGTGGTTGTAATTTCAGCGTTAATTCCGTATTTAGGTTAACGCTGAAATTAAGTTTGATTTATTTTATATCAAACGACAGACATTGCTGATTTATACACAGCGATTGCACTTCAAGTACAGGGGAACAATCGGTTAAGCCTTGTGCTTTATTTTGTATTTTTTCTTGTTTTGTTATTTGTTGAGCAAGCTGTTCGGCTTCTTCCTGAGATGTGTTTAGTGTTGAATAAACAGCGTATTTACTTGGCCCGCCACAAGCACGTGCACCCACTTCAAGTATTTTGCACTGAAAGCTAGCGGTGCAGCTATTATTACTCACCATGTTACTCAGATCATAGTTTAAGTCAGACAAGTTTTTACTTTGCTTATTACTTGACGTTAAAGTGCTAGCGCAACCACTTAGTAATAAAATGATGCTAGCAACGCTTAAAATTGATAGTTTAAATGCCGATGTTAAACAACTCATACGTTATCCTTAAAATACACTTGCCGCTGAGCCTTCAAGTTTAACACATTTATTTTCAACACACTGTGTGCTTGGTGTTGTTAAATGCTGACAAATACTCATCATCCCTTTTTGTGAATTGTAGTTACTTTCAAGTTTAGTGATTTTTTCGCCAAGGATTGTTACTTGCTCCTCAGATGCTGCGTTTGTTGAGTACACAACAAAGCTACTAGGCCCACCACATGCACGACTGCCTACCGCAATTACTCTGCATTGGGTGCTGGTATCACATTGCTTATCTGTGATTAGTGTATTTAATTCGGCTTTAGCTGTTTTTATGTCTTCTATTGAAACGTTTTTTGAATCGGCTTTTGGAATTTTTTCAGCAATTACATTATTTTTTGTATTTTCTTTTAATTGAGTGTTTTCTTCTAGCTTTTGCAGCTCTTGCTTTGATGTTTCTGCTTCTGAGGAGATTGTTACTTGCTGCGTTTCAGCTGGCGTTTTATCCAAGCATGCAGTTAAACAAAGTGGTAATAATATGGCTAACAATGGGGTACGCATAACAAACCTTGATAGTGATGAAATATTCATCACTATCATACACGGTGCATTTTTAACGGCAATAAAAACTATATAATCAAGTAATTAAAGTGGTTATTAAATATCGCTATATTAAAGCCCCCCTTGCGTAAGCTTGGTGGGATTAAGTAATTTTTCGAGTTCATTGCGTGGTAAATCGGTTTCTTGTTCGGCTACATCAATAATAGGGCGGGCTTCTTTATAGGCTTGCTTTGCTATTTTCGCTGCTTTTTCATAACCGATCACCGGATTGAGCGCAGTGACCAAAATTGGATTTTTAGCGAGCGCTTTATCTATATTAGGCTGATTTACCTTAAAGCTGGCAATGGCTTTATCGCCTAATGCTTGCGTGCTATTGGCAAGTAATTCAATGCTTTGTAAAATATTATAAGCAATGACTGGTAGCATTACGTTCAGCTCAAAATTACCCGCTTGGCCTGCTACTGTAATAGTGGCATCGTTGCCAATAACTTGTGCGCTTACCATGGCTGCGGCTTCTGGTATTACTGGGTTTACCTTACCTGGCATAATAGACGAGCCCGGTTGAAGTGCTTCAAGCTCTATTTCACCAAGGCCAGCAAGTGGTCCTGAGTTCATCCAGCGTAAGTCGTTCGCTATTTTCATTTGTGCTACAGCGAGTACTTTTAATTGCCCCGAAAGCGCTACTATAGCGTCTTGTGAGCCTATGTTATAAAAAAAGTTACTACTAGGCGTAAATCTAATGCCTACATTAGCACTCAGGTTTTCTGCAAATTTGGCTGCAAACTTAGGGTCTGCATTTATTCCTGTTCCAACGGCTGTACCGCCTTGTGCAAGTTCGCATACACGCTCTAAGCTATATCTAATTCCTGCTGCGGCATGATTAACTTGTGACTGCCATGCACTTAGAGTTTGGTCAAAGGTAACAGGCATTGCGTCCATTAAATGTGTACGACCCGTTTTAACTATATGGCCTATTTCAGCTTTTTTATTTTCTAGGCTTTGTGATAAGTTTTCAAGCGAAGGTAGTAATTCATACACTATATTTATTGCACTACTGAGTGCGATAGCGGTAGGGATTACATCGTTAGAACTTTGTCCCATGTTTACGTCATCATTAGGATGAATGCTTTCACTGCCTAATCGGCTAGCAAGTGTTGCAATAACTTCGTTGGCATTCATATTTGAGCTTGTGCCCGAACCTGTTTGAAAAATATCAACGGGAAAATGCTCAACATACTCGCCATCAATAATACTTTGACAAGCTTGCTCAATTGCATCGGCTTTAGCTTCGCTTAAATGGCCAAGCTCACAGTTACTTTGTGCTGCGGCTTGTTTTATGTAAGCCAGTGCAGTTATAAATTGCTTTGGCATAGGTAAGCCACTAATGGCAAAATTATTAACGGCTCGCTGTGTTTGTGCTTGATAGAGTGCATTGGTAGGTACTTGTAGTTCACCCATACTGTCTGATTCTGTTCTAAAGTTGCTCATAAGTGTGCGCCTTAAAATGGGTTGAATTCGTGACTAAGAATACGAGCTTCACGCTCAAGTATTAAAAATTGTGCAGTATTGTTATGCACCTTATAAAACCGTTTTAATGCCAATAATGGTTTGTATAACTGCTCCACACATTGTTTACGGATAGTATTATGTATAAGAGGGTCGCACATTTTGTTCATAATTTCATGGTGTGTGCGTCTAAGGTAAAACTCTTGAAGCAAGGGACTGTGTTGTTGCTCAAATTTTTTGGCGACGTTAAGGGCGGTTTCTATGTAATCGGCAACCAGCATTGGAGCGTGCAAGCCGGGTCTTAAGCAATGGCAAGAGAGTTCTTGATGGTAACGGTGTGGGGCATGATTTGAAGGCATAAAAAAACCGACTCAATTTAACGATAATAGTTATCATTACATTTAATCGGTTTCAGTGTAAACAGTTATTATGAAAATTATTTGCGATACTAATTTGAGTTTTAATTGTAGCCAAGAATAAATATCTGATCTGTTTCATGTTTGGTCATCGCCTGTTGATTATGTTTAGGGTGCGAAAGTAAATCGATTACTGTAGCTCTCATATCAACGGCGTAACTATGATCGTCGGTGTTTTTTTCGGTTATAGCAATAGCTGCGTCTACAGCTGTATAAGGGGGTATATGCATAATTTTATCCTCTGGTGTTTTAATAATGAGTTAAACCCTATGGGGTTAGTTTTATAAAAGCATATTACATACCAACCGTAATAAATAAATTTAACTTAATGATTATAATAGAGTTAAAAAATTATCTCTTTTTCATCACGACAAAATAAGCCAAATTTGCTTTACTGTTGTGCATTAACCTACAATTTTGGTGCACCGTAATGACTAAGCCATTTTCACAAGCCTGTGAAAACAATAAAACTCCTATTTTAGAGCAATTAAAAGACGTTTTAAAAAACATTAAAACAGTACTCGAAGTCGGCTCAGGAACCGGCCAGCATAGTGTTTTTTTTGCAGAGCAATTACCACATTTACAATGGCATACAAGTGATCGTTCGATTAACCACGAAGGCATTAATTTATGGCATAGTGAAGCTAATTTAACTAATTTACATGCACCACTTGAGCTTGATTTAAATAATGAGTGGCCAGTAGATAAAGTTGACGCTATTTACACTGCAAACACATTTCATATTGTAAGCTGGCAATTAGTTGAACGTTTTTTTGACGGTGTTAAACGTCACTTAAATAGCGAAGGTATGTTATGTATTTATGGTCCATTTAAATACCAAGGTAACTTTACCAGCCCAAGTAATGACGACTTTAGTGCTTTTTTAACAGAGCGCGACCCATTAAGTGGAATAAGAGACTTTGAAGCGGTTGAGCAACTAGCCAAGCAAGCAGGGCTTACGCTTATTAGTGATACAGCCATGCCTGCAAACAATCAGTTACTCGTTTTTAAACGGCAGTAATGAGCTACATTGCTCTTTATATATATCAATATGGCGGCGTTCGCGTTTTAAATAGTCGCTGATTGCATTACTAAAGTCGCCGTCAACAATATGGTGAGCAGAGTAGGTAAGGACGGGTTCAAATCCGCGCGCTATTTTGTGCTCGCCTTGTGCACCCGAGTGAAAACAGCTGAGTTTATGCTTTATTGCAAACTCAATACCTTGGTAATAACACAACTCAAAGTGCAGCGAATCTACTTCTTCGCTTGCTCCCCAGTAGCGCCCATAAAGCGTGTTTTTACCTACTAAACTAAGTGTTGCAGCAATCACGCTGTCGTCTTTTTTGGCCAGCATAATAACGAGACTATTAGCCATTAAGGCATGTAAAAGCGTAAAAAACTCCATATTTAAATAGCCCAAATGACCAGAGCGCTTTAAGTAGGTACGCTGATAAAACTCACAAAACAATTGCATTATCTCGGGCGTAATTTATGTGCCTTGCAGCCATTCAATATTAATGTTCTGTTGCGCTATTTTAGCTCGCTCTTTTTTAAGGGATTTACGTTTGCGTGAGCTAAGTATTTGCAAAAAGTCGTCAAAGGTTTCAAAACCTTTATTAAACCACTGAAACTGCACACCCACTCTTAGCATGGCGTGTTGCTCAGTTAATGATGTTGCTTGAGCTTGATCGCAAAAGTTAACATGCCATCCCGACCATCTTTGCTGAGCACTGTGTATGCTCAGTTGCTCTGTAATGTATTGATATACCGCATTTGGGTTAGCGTGCTCGATAGCAATACGCTTGCCTTCAATAGGGCTAAAGGGAATGCCAGATAGCCACTTGGGGTAATACTCTAAACCGTGTTTTTCGTATGCCTCAGCCCACGCCCAATCAAATACGTACTCGCCGTATGAATGACTTTTTAAATACCCGGGTGCAAGTGCAACGAGCGTATCACTTTCAAAAATAGCGAGGTGATGGGGCTGCCAACCGCTTTTTTGTGTTACGCATTGGCTTTGTTCAAGGGCATATAAAAAAGCATGTTGAGTAAATGGTTCATCACCAAATAAACGTTGCCACTGCGTTTGGTCTATTGCATTAATGCTGTTAAACCATTGGTGCGAAAATGTTCCCATAACTACTTACCTTGTAGGTTTTCCACTTTTTTAATAAACGTATTAATTTGCATTTTAAGCTCGGTAAAATGAGGATTATACGTTAAGCGCTGTAAAGCCGGATAATGTTTTAAGTTGGCGCTTGTACGCTCTCCTAGTTGTGGGTTTTTAGTTGTTTTACATGTTTTGTACAGAGATTCGTCGTTAATAAAGCTACCACAATTACGATAAGTTGCGTTAATTCCATAATGTGGATTTTGCGGTGAGTTAACAACAGCAATATGCGATATACCATGAACCTTTTTACACTGAGGTGTTGTGCATTGCGGATTATTTACTGCGTAGTCACTAGTAAATCCCGTCGGTAAAATATCGGTGCTTCCATAAAGTACTAAAGTATCGAGCGGCTTATATTCGATTGAATTACCTTTGTGTAACGCACTTAATAGCTTTAGCGTGGCACGCGTATCTATTGTGGTATCAATGTCGGAAAGTACACTAAAAATAGGCAATTTGAGTGCAGAGCGTTTGTTTAAGCTACTAACACTTGTAAGTGACATTGCATCGTACGAAGCGGTAGCTGCGTTTAAAGGAAATGATTCATATTTAGCAAAGTCCACATCGGCGTCTTTATCAATCCAATTAACAAAGGGTATGGCATCAATCCACTTTGCCATATAACCATGTTTGTTATGCGGCTCAGAGCCAGGTGAAAAAAGCATTAACGCTTTAATTTTTGGTGA
Source organism: Pseudoalteromonas sp. BSi20652 (assembly GCF_000239855.1). Lineage (GTDB taxonomy): Bacteria > Pseudomonadota > Gammaproteobacteria > Enterobacterales > Alteromonadaceae > Pseudoalteromonas. The sequence goes on from NZ_BADT01000169.1 coordinate 16,840, forward strand.
GGTAGTTTGTTTGGTTGCATAATCAATAAGTAACGCTGCACCGGTTGAGTAACCTGCGAGTATTACCTCATCAAAGTCTTGCACCGAGCGTTCAACCCCGTACTTTATAGCTTGTTGCCATTGGCTAACGTCTACATTGAGTAAGGCACTTGCGGCACTACCATGTCCTGGTAATAATACAGTGCGCACGGTATAGCCTTGCTGATAATACACTTGTGCTAAATCGTGATACGTAAAGGGGGAGTCAGTTAGCCCGTGGATTAGTAGTGCAACTTTATTACTGTTTGGATGCGTGAGCTCAAAAGGAGCAGTAATATCTGCAATAGTAGGGTCAGGTTTTCGCTTACCTTGCGTTACTAATTGCTGATACGTTTGTGTAATAACAGGGCATGGCATATTTGCACGGGGGTTGGCTTTATTTATATGCTTATACGCGTAATCTAAGTAATCATTAAATGGTAAAAGGGCGTGGTAATTAAAGCGCTGGTGGTTATGCTTATTTTCAAAGCGTAATAAGCCTTGTTGCTTGCTTTTTGTTATAAATTTAAAGTCGCTCGCCTGCGATATACAGCTTTGAGCGACAGTAATATGCGAAAAAACACTTAAAACAAAACCAAAAGCTATTCTTAAAGCGACTCTTAAAGTTAAACCATTATTATTCATTAACTACTGCATATTGGACAAGACACTCGGTTAGCTTAATGAGTTCAAGCGGTTTTGCAAGATGTTGATTAAATCCAACTGCTTGTGCATGTGCTTTATCCTCAGGCATAACGTCGGCAGTTAAAGCAATAATAGGGAGTTCTTGTTCGGTTTTAAACTGCCTGATCAGTGCCGTTGCTCTATAGCCATCCATTATAGGCATTTGGCAATCCATAAGGACTAAATCAAAATGTTGTTTTTTCACTATATCTACCGCTAACTCACCATTTTCTACTATATACGGTACAATCCCTAACGAGCCAAGCATCGCTTTAATAACCATTTGATTTACCGGGTTGTCTTCTGCAACCAAAATACTTAAAGACGTAATATTAGTACTTTCAAGAGTAACAATGGGCTGCTTTTGTGGCTCAATTGTCTCTAATTGTATTAAAAATGTAAAAGTTGAGCCTTTATCTAATTCACTTTCAAGGGTTATTTTTCCCCCCATTAATTGGCTTAATTCTTTAGCTATGGTTAAACCCAAACCTGTACCACCAAACCGCCTTGAAGTAGAGTTATCAGCTTGAGTAAATGCAGCAAACAGCTTGTTATGTTGGTTTGATTTAATGCCTATACCAGTATCAACGACACTCATTGCAATTTTAACGTTGTTAGCGCAGACAAACTCTGTATTAATATTAAGTGTTATGCCGCCCTTGTTTGTAAATTTAATCGCATTACTACATAGGTTAAGTAGTATTTGCTCTATACGTATAGCATCACCAATAAACCATGTATCAACTGGCAGGTTGCAGTTAACCTTCCATTCAATATTTTTACTTATTGCGCTTTGTTCGAACATGTTACTTATGCGCTTTATAACGTCGTTCAAATCAAATGGAATGGATTCTAAAGTGAGTCGTTGTGATTCTATTTTTGATATATCGAGAATGTCATTTATTAGATTTAATAAACTTTTAGATGATGAGTTTATTTGATTTAAATAACCCATAAGCGTACTCGCATTGTCCTCTTTATGTACTAACGAAGAGAAACCTATAATCGCATTTAAAGGAGTGCGTATTTCATGACTCATATTAGCCAAAAATTGACTTTTAGCTTGGTTGGCTAAGTCAGACTGTTTTTTTGCTTGTGCAAGTGAATGGGTTCGCTTAGCAACTTGACGTGTTAGTTCTATTTGTTGCTGATTAAAAAGCATGAGAACTATTAAAATTAAAGCGCACACAGCTGCTTGTAGAATCAGAAGGAATAAAGTGAGTTGAGTATTACGCTGGACTAAGTAATTCTCCTTAAGGGCCAGTTTTACAGTCCATTGTTGTCCACCGAAGTAGAGATTGAACGACATTAAATTACTGCCAAAAGCCGGATTAAGGTTTTTAGTATAATTACTATAAAATGCAGGTTTGTTAGTATCCTCGTGCACAGCGATAGAAAACATATCAGATTGTCGCTTAGAAATCGCTTGATTAATAATACTGTCTACTAAAAACACGCCAGTAGCATATCCCTTAATTGCCTCTATACCTTGTGATTGATCATATACCGGGGCAAATAATAAATAAGCGGGGTTGGGTTTTGTTGTTTGTACCAACTGAATTATTTTAGTACTTATAGGTAAGTATTTTATAGCTGGGTTTTGCAGAGATGCTTTTCTATCAGGATTTGAATAGACATTAAAGCCGATCGCTTTTTGGTTTCCAATAAAAGGCGCTATGTATTTTATAATTACAAGTGGATCATTTGGTTCAAGCGGTTCACCAGTAATTTTTGTATTTAGGTGGTAAGCTTTTGATATATCATCTATAACATCTTCTTTTTGAGCTTGAGAAACCTTTACATTCCACGATAAAGCTTTAATAAACGAATGCTGTTCGAGTAACTGGCTTGTATAGGAGTAAAAATCCTGTTGCGCTAATTGAGGTGACGATTGAACTTGGCTTGCTAAGCTTTGCACTGCAATAATACTTTCATTTATATATCTATATAGGCTGTTTTCTATAATTTGAACTTCGCGTTCAGCAATTTTAATCGTGTTTATTCTATTTTCACGGTTGTATAACTGTGTTGTTATCACTACCGATATAAATAAAATAGAACACACGGCAAGGATTGGAAGTGTTGATATAGTGTGCTGATTTGATTTTTGCTGTAATAAAGAGAGTAAAAATGGGGTTGCAATTAACACTCCTAATGTATCACCAAGCCACCAATAAGTAACATTTTTCCAATGGTTATCAATGTTATAAACAGAGTTAAATTGACTAAGTGCATATACGCCAAAATTAGCTGAAATTAAGCTTACTAATACAGCGATGACCAGAATAAAGTAAATAATTTTTTTGCGATTTTTAAAGTGTAGTGGATGGCCAAGCCAAAATTTTAGTAAAGCAGCCCCTACCATAGCTTGAATAACCACACCCAAAGAAATAAACATAGCTTCGTAAAATGAGTTACCAATGAGCACCATTTCGTGGGCAGAGTTATCAAAAATATTTAAATTAAAGGCGATTGCTGCTGCAAATAATGGCGGTATGAAGCGCCACCACCAAATATAGCAACCTACCAACGCGATGCCGGCAGGCAGCCATATTGGAATTATTTGAGAGTTAAAAGCAAGTTTAGTGAGGCCAATGCCTACTAAAAAATAGGCAAAAGCAAAAATGATGTAAAAAATAATAGAGTTAGATTTAGAGTTAAAATTTTTCACATGAAGTCCAAGGAATTATTATTACCGTTTGAAATATCAGTATAGCTAACAGTGAGTTATTTGCGGCCTTTTTATAATGGCAACGGTTATTTACCAAATGACTTTTTAACACAACGTTTGACCCTATATTTGCAGTACAATTTAAGTTACCCCGCGCTGTTTACAGGCCCTTTGAGGTAATCAAGAGCGTATTCAATAACGTTGAGTCAGTAATAATGTTTTCTTGCTGATGCTGATTACATAATTGGTTTTTGTATCAAAATCAATTTAAGTTTGGCATTTATAATAATCAGAGCGGCAGGTGTTAAAATCGAAGGTGACATAATTCAATTATGCCTACACTTATTTATGAGCAACTAATCAAGAGTATTGCACCATTGATGAGTAGCAATAGTAGCGGAGGTGTTGTTAGTTAATTTTTTGCCGGGCAGTACTTACAAAGCCCAATAAAGTGAATTTAGGTTAGATACTCGTAAATTTGAAATACCAGTATCACCACATATTTTCAATACCCGAGAAGACGTTGAGTAGTTTATTTTAATAATAAAGCGAACGTTTAAAGGTTTTTACCAATCTGCTGTTTTCGTTGTTTTAATGACTCTATTTTTTGTTGTTTTTGATTGATTGATGCGTCGTAGGCCTGCTTTAACGAATTTGTTTTAGTTGCTATAGCATCAGCAATAGATGAAGCGCCTAAACGATTAGCTTTATCTTGAGTCATGTAATCTATTTGCTGTTTTTTAACCGCGTACTCTTTTTGGCTTTGTGCAATAGATAGCTCAAGTCGTTTTATGTCACGCTCTATTTGTTGAACCTCTAAGTAGTCATCCACAGATGAGTCGATAATACCTGTGCCAAGTGTAGAGCTTTTGTATGCTTCAATTACGTTTATATCTTTAAGTGTAATAATTTGTGCATCCTTAGCGCAAGGAGTTTGGCTAAAGGTCGGGATCCCCTTAATTACACACTTATATATTGTTGTATTTTGTGAAAAAGTAAAGAAAGGCGCCGCTGTGCAAACTAATAGTAATATGAACTTGATCATAGCTGAACCTAGATTGGCTAAAGTTGTGTCAATAATGCACTAAGTTATTACTGGGCACAATTTGTTTAATGTTTATAAAATTTAGGCATTAAAAATTGTCATGAAGTGATTTAAATTTTTTTGGTAAAAAAGAAGATGAGCCTAACAATATTTATGTTGTTAATTATCGGCGTTTTTCAAGTTAGTTGTCGTATTAAGTTGAATTTTATTGCGCAACGCAGTCTTGGAGTCCAAGTATCCCAAATACTTATTAGCTCCCAAAAGAGCAACAACCTCTTCAATTTCATACCAGTGTTAAAATTTAGGCACAAAAAAACCACAATTAAGTGGTTTAAATTAAGTATGGTCCAGAGGGAGGGATAGACTTGCTTACATCCATGTAATCAATCGCTGCGCGACGCTTGCAGCGGCCCAAAATGTTCCAGACATTTTGTCGAACCCTGTCGAGGGTTCTCACCCTCCCTATTTTGTACCAGTGTTAAAATTTAGGCACAAAAAAACCACAATTAAGTGGTTTAAATTAAGTATGGTGGAGAGGGAGGGATTCGAACCCTCGATAGAGCTACAAACTCTATACTCCCTTAGCAGGGGAGCTCCTTCGGCCACTCGGACACCTCTCCAACGCATAACCGTTTGTATTGATGGAAGTAAAAAAGCCACCAATTAAAATATGGTGGAGAGATAGGGATTTGAACCCTAGATGGGCTATAAACCCATGCCGGTTTTCAAGACCGGTGCATTCGACCACTCTGCCATCTCTCCGTGACGCAGAATAATACTTAGGTGATACCGCTGTGTAAATAGCAAAATGACTGTTTGCCTAAAAAAACGTACGTAAATGAGGTTTTTTTTGTAAATAATGGGAAATTAAGGCAATTTTTAATAAAGTAAATAGGTTGCAGCAAACAAGGGGAGCTAAATAAGTGACTTCATTTAGTGGTTGAGTGTTCGCTGCACCGAAAAATAATCATGGTTGGGTGATTATTTATATTGAGCTGCGCCGCTAAGTGCTAGTCTTTTACCAATAACGTTAAGTTTAGCTAACATTCTTGCTTTACGGTTAGTTGGTTTAACGGCTACTTGAGCTGATGCTGTTTGATTTAATGTGTTAATTGGTTTCATTATTTTGCTCCGGGTTGTATATGTTGAAATCGCGTGCATTTTGCACGTTGTTTGATTAAAAATACAACGATAAAAATTGAGTCTGACGGATTAGTTAAATTAATCCGAATTTATTTTGTTAATGTGCGGTTCAGTGTTTTTTATTATCGTTTTTGCATAAATAGTTAAAATAAAGTCGGCTTTAATCCCATTAATACTGGTGTTTTTGTGTTTTTATTTATTTATATGCATTTTACACAATCTTTTTTGACTAGTTATTCAGATTAAAAAAACTCAATTAAACTCTTTTTTCTTCGTTCTTAAATACATTGTTGGAAACAAAAGCTTGTCACTACTAATAATTAATCAACCAAGTATCAAAAAACAGAGCCAAAAATCATTGGCATGGCTTAAGAACATCTGTAAAAAAACGCCGCTTTTCTTATTGTATATTTACTACAACGGGAAGCTTTAGCGATGACTGTGCTCGAATAAGGTTGCTACTAAGTAAATTTACCAAAGTAGTTGCACTAGGTGGTGATGGTACATTGAACTTGGCGGTTAATGCGCTAATAGGGAGCTGCTGTACGTTAGCATTATTGCCTTATGGTACAGGTAACGATTTCTCCAGAGGGTTTAATTGCAAAGAAGGTGATTAGCGAAAGGCATTATTTAATACACCGACAGCAATTGATGTAGGACAAATTAATAGCCGCTATTTTATTAATATTGCAGGGGTCGGGTTTGATGCTCATGTAGTTAAAGCGATTAATGCTGAAGCTTGCTTTTCATCTTTTGATTACAGTTGTACGAGCATTAAAGAGCTATTTTATTATCAAGCTCAGCAGTTACAAGGTACGTTTAATAACGATGCTCGGCAGTATAAAAATTTAATTACCGTATTTGCTAATCATAAGTACTTTGGTGGTGGTCTAGAAATAGCGCCAAAAGCAGATTTAACTGATGGGCTGCTTGAGTGTTATCAAATGCGATCGGGTGGGCTTTTTTATAATGTAATAAGCTTTATGAAGTTGTTTTTTAAGCGCCATCAGCATATAAAAAACCTTAACTACAGTCGCTTAAATGCAGCTTCTATAAAAACTCAAGGGTTATTGATTGAAGCAGATGGTGAACTGGTAGGTAAAACTCCTGCCGTTATTAGTGTGCATGGGCAGGTTTTACTTTTTCATATGCCAATAAAAAAGCGCCTACAGTAGGGTAGGCGCTTTTACGTTAGTTGCGTTAATAACGCGTCTAACTGGGGACGGAGCCACTTTTAGCCATTGCTCTATTAGCTAAAAAGGCGTTAATTCGTTTTGTTGGGGTAAGCACAATGGCGTTACCTAATAGCACTAGGCTAAATCCTGCAAAGGTATTTGCGTGCCATTCAAAGCCTTCAAAAAAGCTACTCAGTGTTACTGCCACTAATGGGAATAAAACAATAACGTAGCTGGCTTTTTCAGGGCCTATATTTCTGAGCAATGCAAAATAACAGCCAAAAGCGATTACAGTGCCAAATATTGATAGATAAAGTAGTGATAACCAGTAACTTGGTGGCGCGTTTAAGCTAAATTGCACATCGTTCATTAATACATATAAAGCTAAGCCTATAGCGCTGTATAACATGCCCCATGCATTGCCTTGCAATACACCAATTTGCTTACGAGAATTACGAACGCTTACCATGTTTCCCAATGAAGCCACAAAGGTGCCACCAAGGGCAAGTAGTAACCCGACCAATGCCCCGTTACTTAAGTCGAACAGCTGTAACTGTGGCCAAAACAGACACGTAATACCTAGTACAGCGAGTACAGCACCTGTATAAATTCGTTTTGAGATAGGCTTACCAAAAAATAATCGAGTATTGACTATGTTCATAACCAGCAGCATTGAAAAGGCGATAGAAGTCATAGCGGAGGTTAAGTAATTCTGTGCCCAGTAAAGCATTAAGTAATTTAAGCCAAAATTACAAATAGCCAACAAAGCAAAAAAACCATGATCCAGTAACTTAAATCGCATGTCGGGTTTTTTGTACGCTACATATAACCACATTAAAAGCGCTGCAATAGCAAAGCGATAAAATAACGATAACTCTACCGCAATATCACCTAACTGAAACTCTATGGCTAACCAAGTTGAGCCCCAAATTAAAACGGTTGTAATGTATAGCACTGCACTTTTCATGGTTAGTCTCCAAAGCCCGATTGAATGGCTATTTTAAGACCTATCTGTATACTTGCCATATACAGAAAAGTAAAAATGTAACCTATACAGATTTGGTGTGTGATGATAAGACAAAAAAATAGCCAAGGGCATGAGTTTTTATATCAGCAAGTTATTCAGTTGATTAGAGATATGAGCGCTCAACAAGTTTTACTCCCCGGCGAAAAACTTCCATCACTGCGTAAAATGGCAGATAGCTTAAGCATAAGTATCCCCACTGTAAAACAAGCTTACCAGTCACTTGAAGATCAAGGGTTGGTAGAGGCGCGTGAAAAATCAGGATATTTTTTAAAAGTCGTTAGCATGGCGCATAATTTACCTAAGCGAGTTAAATTAAGTCGCGAACCTGTTGTGGTAAATAAACAAGCCTTAATAGAGCAGGTGTACAGCGCGATTCATCAAGCGAACGTAGTCCCTTTTGGTATCGCTAACCCAATTGCTGCTGCACCTACCGATAAAGCACTTGCCAGAAACATGCGCCGTGTAATGACAATTGCGGGCAGTAAAGCCATAAACTATGGCCCGACAGATGGGTTCGTACCGCTGAAAAAGCAATTAGTGCATCGCTATTTAGATTTTGGCATTGGTATTGATATGGACGAGCTTGTGATCACCAATGGTGCGCAAGAGGCCATGGCTATTGCACTTAAATGTGTGACAAAGCCAGGCGATGTAGTGGCTATTGAGACACCTTGTTATCACGGGATTATAGAGCTAATAGAAAGCTTAGGCCTGAAAGCGCTCGAAATACCACTGTGCCCAGATAATGGCATTTGGTTAAGCGATTTGGAGCGCGCTTTAAATGAGCATGACATAAAAGCGTGTTTATTCTCGACTGCAATTAGTAACCCTGTGGGCAGCTTTATGCCTGATACAAATAGACAGCAGCTGGTGGAGCTACTCGAAAGTCACGACGTAGTGCTTATTGAAGATGACGTTTACGGCGATTTATATTTTACGGCAAAACGAGGCACACCTGCTTTAGCGTATTCTAAAAAAGGATTAGTGATCAGTTGCTCATCTTTTTCTAAAACGGCAGCGCCGAGCTATCGTGTAGGTTGGGTCGTTGCCGGTAAGTTTGCAACACAAGCGAGGCGATATAAACGAGCACTAAGTTGCTCTGCTTCGTTAATAAACCAATGGGCGTTATCAGAATTTATTGCCAGCGGCGAGTACGACCGTAACTTAAAGGTGCTCAGGCAGCGCCTACGCGATAATAAAGAGCGTATGCGATGGTGTTTACAACAAGCTATGCCAAAAAATACACGTATAAGCGATCCAAAAGGAGGCTGCGTAATGTGGCTAGATTTAGGAAGCGAGTACGATAGTCAAAAATTGTTTTTACTTGCTCTTGAGGTTGGTATTAGTATTACTCCTGGGCTGATTTTTTCAGCTTCTAATAAGTATAAAAGCTGCGTCAGGTTAAGTTATGGTGTGCCGTGGAGCGAGCAGATAGAGCAAGCGATTATTACTTTGGGTAAGCTTACTTTATTAGCTAAAAAGTAATACCAATCTGCTTATATATGGGGTCTATTTAACGTTAAGAAAATTACGCTAGAACTAGGCAAAAGTTTTTGTATCTAGTTGTTCTAAATAAAAAATTTTTAACGAAGTTATAGTGCAATTTAATTCGTTAAATTGATCAAAGATTTATGCAGGTTGGTATAAGTTTGCGAAACACAAAAAAAAGCAGCATTTAAGTAAATTAAGTGCTGCCAAAGGGATGTTAAATAACGTTTGCTGTACTAATTTTGTTTAAAGCTAAATAACTGGTAACCTTTAAGCTCTGGCACTTGCATTACTAATTGCTCTTCTTGTTTTGCAATATCAGCAAAGTTTTCACATAAAGAGTTAGCGCGTTCTTCAAGTGCACTTGCATGCAGCTCTACTTTTTCTTCTATTTGTGCACCCATATTTTCCATGCGTTGTTCAAAGGCATCCATATCGCCGCCTGAACCAAGTAACTCAGAACCTAAAGCCACTAAAATACTGCCCATTGATTGCATTACTGCTGATTCAACCGCTGTTTCTATCTGCTGCTCAAATTGTTGTTCAAAGTTTTCGCCAAATTGATTAAAACTTTGTTGGCCCATTACAAATGTACCTTGCTGGTAAAATGTGTTTTCTACTTCAATTTTAATGTCGTCCATAAGCTCAGACATATTATCAAGACCGTCAATATTAAATGCATTGCCTACCTCTTCTAATGCCACACCGGCAATTTTAACACCCTCAAGCGCTATATTAGCTACTTCAGGTAATTGAGTGCGTAAGCTGTCAGAGTACTTATTCAGTGCTTCGCGTTGTGAGCTATTAAGCGCTACAAGCTCGCCATTTACGGTTAAGTCACCATGGGTATTAAATTGCATGATTTTATTATTGGCGGTAAAAATTTCCAATTCGTTTGGCTTAATGCGCACATCATTTTTAAATTCGACGTTACACTCATCATTACTAAATGAAATTGCAGAATCGTTGTCGTTATGAGCCATAGCGGCTGGCGTACAAATTAATGCGCTAACTAATAGTAATTTTTTCATGTTCGTTCTCTACTTTTTGTTGATGACGATTAATTAATAACAAGTTTGATGCCAGTTTTGTTTTTCCATATAAAACAGTTGATTAAGTGTTTTTCTTTATTTTTTAGCAAGTCAAAATAATTAATAAATAACTATTTTTTAGTCAAATTGGCTAACTAATGAAAATTAATAAATTTTATTTATCGATACGATAAAAAACTCTCACTTTCCTCAATTCAAATTTAGCGCTATTTATTCACATTACTGACATGAAGATTATTTACAGTAGTCACGTGGCTTTATTTTGATGTTAATTTGCAGAGCACTTTGGCATCAAACATTTTTTAATTTTACCAGCTATTGCGATAATAAAATCCTTGGTTGGTCTCAAACACTTTATGGAGTGGGTTGTGGGTAAGACATTTAGTTACGATGCGCTAGATGACGATTTTGTTGAAGACGAGTACGAAATGCTCGGCCGTAATCAACACGATAAGAACAAGCAAAAGGTTAAAAAGAAGTTGGAAGACTACCTTGAGCAAAAACGCTTGCGTAAAAATCTAGGCGAAGACGATTTAAGCGATTACACCGATTAAATTTCACTAGTATAAATAAAATACCAATTAATATTGAGAGTTTAAATGTGCAGTTATGTGTATGTTTAAGTTTCAATAGTATTGGCAATAAAGAGGCCTTGCGCCTCTTTATTACTTTTTAAAGCGTGCTTTTAGCCTGTGCCAAAGCTTTTTGAATTGTAAGCTCTAGCTTTTTGGGTTTAGTAAAAGGTGCATAACGTTTAATTGGCGTGCCATCTGCGGCAATTAAAAATTTAGTAAAATTCCACTTTATTTTGCGTGTTAAAAACCCAGGCAAGGCTGATTTTAAATAACGAAAGACTGGATGAGCATGCTTACCGTTTACATCTACTTTGGCCGCCATTAAAAAACTCACACCAAAATTAATTAAGCACCCTTGCTCTATTTGTGTAGCGTCCCCGGGTTCTTGCTGACCAAATTGATTACACGGAAACCCTAAAATAACTAAACCTTGGCTGGCATATTTATTATGCAAAGCTTGAAGCGACTCGTATTGGTAGGTAAATCCACATTTACTTGCGGTATTAACAATAAGCACAACTTTACCTTCAAAATCATTAAAGTTGATAGGCTGACCCTGTAAGCTTGTTGCGCTTAATTGATGAAATTTGTGCATATTGGCGTCTTTTTTATTGTTGTTAGCCGCATTTTAACCTGAGTGCAGTATTTCATAAAGTATAAAGATCGCACTAATTTAAAATTAGAAATAGTCCCATACCGGCAAGCGTTGTGTAATAAATATTATGTGTTTTATAGGCAACAATGATGGCGACTATCGCTGCGCTTAAATAAGGGTTTTGCCAGTTTAAATCAATGCCATCTTCATTTAAAAACACGATAGGCACCCAAATTGCTGTAAGCACCGCAGGTGCGCTAAAGCTTAAAAATTGCTGCATTTTAGGACCTACTTTAAACGGTAAAGCGCGGTGTAAAAATAAATAACGCGTAAAAAATGTAATACACGCCATGAGTAAAATAGTTGTCATCATGGCGTTGCTTCCTTTTTAGCGGTTAGTCTTGCTGTGCTATAACCTGCGGCCATTGCCAGCAGCGCTGAGCAAACAAGCCATAGCTCAAATCCGGTGCTTTTTAAAAGCGTTGCGCTAACACCCGCCACAATTACCGTAATAAGTGAGGCTAAATTTTTAATCCCCGGAATAACTAAAGCTATAAACGTGGCAGCAATCGCAAAGTCGAGCCCTAAATTGGTTAAGTCGGGCAGCATTGTGCCCGCTACAATGCCAATTAACGTCCAAATATTCCATGCAATATAAAAGCTAAAACCAGCGCTCAATGCGTATATTAAACGTGTTTTTGTTCTATACGCTTTTCGATGATGAGAAAACGCAAATAGCTCATCGGTTAATACAAAACTTACTGGTAAGCGCCAACGCATAGGTTGATCAATGACTTTATGACGCACTGCTAAACCGTATAAAAAGTGTCGAGAGCTAATAATAAATGTTGTGAATAGGATTGTTAGCAATGGTGTGTTACCTGCCATAAGTTCAATCGCAACGAGTTGCGCCGAGCCTGCAAATACTAATAGCGACATTGCTTGGGTTTCTAGTGCGCTGAAGCCATTTTGAATTGCTAAAGAGCCACATAAAATACCCCAAGGAATAACCGCTAAACACAGGGGAAGCATGTCTAAAAACCCTTTTAAAATAGCTTTTTTAACGGGTTGCATAGTATTTACTCTCACGGCTTGTAGAATGGCTCATAAGGATACCTTAATATTATGATGTTAAAGTAGTTAACGAATTAGATAATACTGTTTTTTTAAGGATGGGCGCAATGACGACGTTAAAAGTATGGGATGGGTTTATTAGATGCTTCCATTGGTTTTTGGTTGTAAGTATTGCGGTGCTTTATTTTAGTATTGAAGAAGGCATGATTGAGCTTCATTTTGTTGCTGGCTTTTTTACTTTAGCACTTATCGTAACGCGTTTAATATGGGGCATTATTGGAAGTGAAACCGCTAGACTAAGTGGGTTGATGCACTCTCCTCGTGCTATTTTAAAGGCACTAAAGACGCCAAGTGACTCGCTGGGCCATTCAGCACCTGGCAGTTGTATGGTAATGGTATTTTTTATAATTATAATTACGCAACTTATTACTGGGTTAATGAGTAGTGATGGCATTTTAACTGACGGACCGCTTGCAAAGTATGTGTCTAGCGATACGATTGATTTTGCAAATTGGCTACATGAGCTGAATTTTGACATTTTACTTTGTGCTATTGGTTTACATGTATTAGCTATTATTGTTTATAGAATAAAAGGTAAGCCGCTCGTTAAAGCGATGATCACAGGCTTAAAAGAGTTAAAAGCGGATGACTCTAAGGCTGAAGTAACAAAAGCGCCTTGGCTAGCGTGGCTAATATTTGTAGCTCTACTCTTGCTACTTGCATTTACGTGGGCGAAAGAACCTTTAACTTATTTATTTAGCTAAAAACACATTAAACCAGTCTTAAAGGATTGGTTTTATTTTTGGTTACATTCTTTTGTTTGATTGTTATGCTAGGCCGAATTATAATCGCTGCATTGCAAGCAAACTAATCGAAAGATTAGGGCGCAAAGTTCCCGGTCTAATACTTTTTATAAAGCGATTTTAGCGGGACTACTGAATAACGTGTTGTTATGTTTCACTTGCTCTCAGTATGCTTTTTGTGTATCCATAGTGTATGGATAATATTTTGTAACTCTTAAGGTGTTGCTGTGTTTATGCATACGTCGCTGGCCTGTGGAAAATGGTCAGCTATAGGTTGCTTAAATCATCATACTCAATTATTTATTGGCGATATGGTGAGTGTAACCTTTTACGACATGCAAGGAGAGCTGGTTAGTTTATCATTTGATTACAAAATCACCTCGCTTGGGCAAGGTGAACCTCATGCATGGCCACGTTTAGTTGCCGAGCATATTAACGTGCATGTACCTCTTGTTAGTGCAGGTAAAATGATCGAACAAGGTTTAGTTGTTGCCTATAGAAATAATGAAATTTTTGCACTACAAAGCAGTGGTATATGTAAAGCACATGTTGATTTTCATTGTATTGCAAAATGCGATGAACGTGTTGTTAATAATCTTGATATTTATGATTACGTGTACCCTGAAAATTGCGAAAACTATAATGCGGGTACAAAGGTATTGCAACCAAAAACTGGGCATGTTTATCAATGTAGGCCTTGGCCATTTAATGAATTTTGTCGCGCGAGTGACGATAAAAAGCATATGTTCGAGCCCGGTGTTGGACAAAGCTGGGCTATGGCTTGGCAGCAAATATAAAGCTTATTGTTCTATATGAGAAATTTTTAACGAAGTTAACGTGCGGTTTAATCTCTCAAATTGATTAGGTATTATTGCGGGTTGGTATTAGTAAGGCAGTTAGTGAATTATCTTCCCAAAGGTATAGCGGTTTTAGTAATGAAGCGTTTACCGTTTTAGCCCATCCAACAATTGGATGGGCTTTTTTATTTTTATGATAAACTGCAAATCACATTATTTTTTTAATTGGTTTTGTTGTGTCTTGTCCTGACTACTCTTTAAGTTTATTGCCTAATTTCCCGATTGCTAAACAGCAAGCCCATACATTAAGTACCCATAATAAAAAACGCACTGATAATTACTATTGGATGCGCGATGACGATCGCCAGGATGAGCAAGTACTTGCACATTTACATGCTGAAAATACGTATTGTGATGAACAGTTAGCTGCAATGAAGCCACTACAAAATACACTTTTTGAAGAGTTAAAAGCACGCATTGTAAAAGACGATAACTCGGTACCCGTTAAAGACGGGAAATACTGGTATCACTCAGAAGTTCGTGGTGATGATGAATACTCTCGCCATTATAGAAGCACGAGCATAAAGGCCGATAATAAAGAGCTTTTACTCGATGTGAATGTATTGGCTGAGGGATTTGAGTTTTTTGAGCTAGGAGAAGTCGCCCTCAGCCCATGTGAGCAGCTTATGGCTTACTCCGAAGATACAGAAGGCCGTCGTATTTATAATGTTCGCTTTAAAAGCTTAGCGACCGGTGAAATGCTACCTGATGTACTTGAAAATACAGAAGGGCAAGTTGTTTGGGCTAACGACAATAAAACCGTTTTTTATGTAAAAAAAGATTTAAAAACGCTACTAGGATACCAAGTATTTAGGCATGAGCTTGGCAGCGAGCAAAACCAAGACGTAAAGGTTTACGAAGAGCAAGACAGCAGCTTTTTTATGGGGCTTGGTAAAAGCCGCGACGAAGGCTTAATTATTATTGATTTAGCATCGACAGAGACCAACGATACATGGGTGCTTGATGCTAATAAGCCCACTGGCGAATTTAAAGCATTAATGCCGCGTGAAGATGGCCACGAGTTTGACGTAGATAAGCTAGGTGACACATTTTATATTGTGACTAACTGGCAAGCTAAAAACTTTAGATTAATGACGGCAACAAACGAAACGATTGCTGATAAAACACAATGGTTTGAGCATACAGCTCATAGAGAAAATGTACTGCTTGAAGGTGTAGAGTTATTTAATGACTTTTTAGTATTGAGTGAACGCGAGCAAGGGCAAGCTCGATTTGTAGTTGTTAATAGGCAAGGTGATCGTATGGCACTTGAGTTTGCCGATCCTTGTTATTATGCAGCGATAGCAATGAACCCAGAGCCAGAAATACGCACTGCGCGTATTTATTACTCAAGTTTAACAACACCAGGTTCTTTATATGATGTTGATTTAGCAACTGGTGTAAAAACACTACTTAAACAGCAAAAAGTACTTGGTAGTTTTAATGCCGATGACTATCAGTCGGAGCGATTAATGGTAACTGCTCGCGACGGAGTTAAAGTACCTGTATCTGTTGTTTATCGAAAAGACAGCTTTAAAAAAGATGGCACAAATCCGTTATTTCAATACGGCTATGGTGCGTATGGCTATACGATTGATCCCAGTTTTTCAAGTTCGTCACTGAGCTTGCTCGATCGTGGCTTTGTTTATGTTATCGCGCATGTTCGAGGGTCTGAAATGCTAGGCCGCGAGTGGTATGAGCAAGGTAAAAAAGAGCATAAACAAAATAGTTTTAGTGACTTTATTGATGTGACAAAAGCGCTTGTTGCGCAAGGCTATTGTGATAGCAGCAATGTGTTTGCCTCAGGCGGCAGTGCAGGTGGTTTATTAATGGGGGCGGTTGTAAACCAAGCACCAGAGTTATATTGCGGTGTAGGCTGTCATGTACCATTTTTAGACGTATTAACCACGATGCTTGATGAAAGTATTCCGCTCACAACAAATGAATATGATGAATGGGGTAATCCAAATGAGCTTCAGTTTTATGATGTAATTGAAGCTTACTCGCCGTATGACAATATTCGCGCACAAAACTATCCTAACATACTCGTTACTACCGGTCTTCATGACTCACAAGTGCAGTATTGGGAGCCTATGAAGTGGGTTGCAAAAATGCGTGAGCTTAAAACAGACAGTAATATTTTAGTATTTAAAACCGATATGGATGCAGGGCACGGTGGTGCATCAGGTCGCTTTAAAAGCTTAGAAGAAAAAGCCCTCGAAATGGCCTTTTTTATTGCGCTGTTAAATTAACTGCAAAATCGGAAAATTGTATTATCCTATATATAGAAGTTGATATATGTAAGGCGATTTATGTTTGGAGCACATGGTGAATTTCAGATTTGTTCACAGCCCCCTCAGATGTATTTAGAATTGAAGGGGAGCTTTAACAATGAAGGAATAACATCGCTAACTAACGGTGTTATTCAAGAATTGAGCTCTCACCCTAAAAATACTATTAAGTTTGTGGTCGTTAACTTAAAAGAATTTGAGCTATTAACTTTGGATAGTCTTAATGTCTTAGAGGCCTATTTTGCGGGTGTAAAAGAGCGAGGCTATCAACGAGTGGACTATATAAATATTAATATTATAGCTAAAGATATGTTTGAAAAAATATGGAAAAACAGCGATGTAGAAGTTAATTTTTATAAAGATACAGAAAGCTATTTATTAGTGCATCCAAGTGATAGTTATATAAAACAGAACTGGTAATTAATATGAGTATTATAAACCGCTATTGAATAGGGCTTATAATACTCTCTAAACAGCTTTTATAGCGCCTTGAAAGGTTTAGACATATATCGTTTTTTAGCCTTATTTTATAATCGCCACTGTCGGTAGGCATCAGTTCGCAGATAGCTTGTTTTCTTACCAGCGTTGAGCGATGAATGCGAACAAACCCTTCTGGTTCTAGCTGCTGTTCAATATTTTTCATGGTTTCGCGGTGTAATACCGGCGTATTACCTTGGGTAAAATGCAGCTCTACATAGTTGCCCGCGCCATTTATCCAAATAATATCATTTATATCAATTAGCCTTACCTTACCTACATCTTTAACCACAATGTGTGATGATGGCTTTTCAGTTTGTGTGCTTTGCTGGTATTGGCGTTCGGCCGCACTTGCAATCGGGCAAAGATGAATTAGCTTATCAAAGCATTTATCAATACGTGGTGTAGTTGAATCTAAGATTAAAAAATCAACAGCGCCAACTTCAAAAGCAAAACTCGCAAAATGACCCGACTGGGCAATAATGACTAACTTAAGCTTTTTAGCAAGCTCAGTTAAATGCACTATTTGCATAGGGTCAGCCAGATTAGTTAGTTCGTAAAACAGTACGTTGTATTGATCTGTATCTATTTGATCTAATCTGTTTGCCTGAATAAAAGATTGAGATTCAAAGTGACGATGCTCTTGCACGCGCTTTGTTAAAAATGTTGCAAACTTAGTGTTACTAACAAAAGTTAATGCATGAAAAGAAGCGACCATTATTTTATATCTCTTGCTGTATATAATAACAAAGACCGTGCTTAGCGGAAAAACTGTTATGAAAAGTACAATATATTTATAAAATAATTGTGACGTACTAATTCATCCCATCAAACTAGCTATTCATACCAAAGATTACGCCTAATAAATAATGTACGTAGAGTGTTTAAATAAATCCCCTTACTGTAATCCGCGAAGTAACTATTTAGTTACAAAAATAACAATTCAGGGGAATTATATGACATCAACTAACAAAGGTAGCGCGCGATTATTTAAAAAATCGTCGTTAACAGTTGCGCTAAGCAGCGCGATACTTGCAAGCATTTCATTTCAAGGTGTGGCTGCAGAAGATGACGAAATTACTAAAATAGAACGCGTACAAGTTACAGGTTCTCGAATTCGTTCAGCTGAGGCGATGTCATCAGCGCCTATTCAAGTTGTAGATAGTGCTGCTATTGATGCATCAGGGTCGTTAAATATTCAAGACTTATTATTAGAGAACCCTGCATTTGGTTCACCAGCTATTAGCCGTACTAACTCAAACTTTAATACCGCAAGTGCGGGTGTTGCTACTGTTGATTTACGTAATTTAGGCTCTAACCGCACATTAGTTTTAGTGAATGGTCGTCGTTATGTATCAGGTGTACCAGGTAGCTCTGCTGTCGATTTAAATACTATTCCGAGTCAATTTATCGAACGTGTTGAAATTATGACAGGTGGTGCTTCATCTGTTTATGGTTCTGACGCTGTTGCTGGTGTAGTTAACTTTGTACTAAAAGATGATTTTGAAGGTATTGAATTCGAAGGCCAATATGGTGAATCAAGCGAAGGCGACGATGAATCACGCCAATTTAACTTTACCTCAGGCTTATCAAGCTCAGATGGGAAAGGGCACGCGATGTTCCATCTTGGATATTCTGATCAAGGTGCTGTTTTTTCACGTGACCGTGACCGCTCGGCAGTAGACCAATTTTCAGGTATTTACTTTGAAGATGATCCAGTTGCAAACCCTGGTTCTATATTTGATGCGGTAAGCCCGTTTTTATCTTCTTTCCCACCACAAGGTCGCTTTAGCGCTGGGGATGAAACATTTACGTTTAATGATGCAAACACCCTACAAAACTCGTTTAGTACTAACGGTGGTGATGGCGTAGCTGCAAATGGTTTTAACCGAAGTGGCGTACGTACGATAGCGATACCTACAGAACGTTACTTATTTGCCTCAAATGGTAGCTACGAGCTAAGCGACAAGCATAGCTTTTTTTATGAAGGTACTTACGCTGCAACAACAACCGTTTCTGAATTAGAGCCATTTCCTTTTGCCTCTGACGACATCTATGCAAATGGCCAAGTACCGATTGAATTTAATGTAAATGGTGAAATATTGCGTAACGCATTTGTACCTGATGATATATATAACGCAGCAACCGACACCGACGGTGATGGTATGCGTGATATCTTTTTTGCAAAGCGCTTAAGTGATATCGGTAACCGTGGAGCACGAGCTGAGCGTGATACATTCCGTTTAGCACTAGGCTTTCAAGGTGAAATAGCAGATGGTTGGTTCTACGATACTTACTATGTATACGGTAAAACAAAAGAGCAGCAAGTTTCAGGTGGTTTAGTTAACGTACAAAGCTTTCGTCAAGGTTTAGAAGCTGTTATCGATAGCCAAGATTTAGATGGCGATGGTATTACTGATGAGGCTATTTGTATCGATGCGACAGCACGTGGTTTTAACTGTGCGCCGGTAGACATTTACGGTTTCAATTCGCTATCGCAAGGTGCTATTGATTTTGTAAGTGCACCTAGCTCACTTTCAACGTCGGTTGAGCAAGAAATCATTGGTGGTAATATTTCAGGTGATTTATTTGATTTACCAGCAGGTACGGTAGGTATTGCAGCTGGTTTTGAATACCGTGAAGAATTTTCACGCAGTGAATTTGATGCACTACAGCAAGCAGGTCTTAATGCGGGTAATGCAATCCCAGCAACAGAAGGCTCGTTTGATGTAACTGAATATTATGTAGAAGCAAATATACCAGTGCTTGATACTGTAACAATGAACGCAGCTGTTCGTTTATCTGACTATTCAACTGTAGGTAGCACTGAAAGTTGGAACGTGGGTGTAGATTGGGAAGTAATGGATAGCTTACGTTTACGTGCTACCCGTGCACGTTCAACACGTGCTCCAAATATCGATGAACTATTTTCTCCGCCTTCACAAACTTTCCCAAGTGGTTTAAACGATCCATGTTTAGGTGTTACTAATAGTGGCGGTGGTGCTGCTGGTGATGCTTGTCGAACAGATGGTGGTGTTACAACTAATATCGCTTCAAATGGTGAGTTCACGCTTAACCAGTCTGACTTACAAGGCATTAGTGGCTTTAACCGTGGTAACCAAGATTTAAAAGAAGAAGTTGGTGACTCTGTAACAGTAGGTTTAGTATTTACACCAGAAAACCTAATATCAGGACTAGATATTACGCTTGATTACTTTGATATCGAAATTACAGATGCAATCGTATCAACACCTCGTCAGTTTATTCTTGACCAATGTTATGGCGGCGGCGATACAAGCTTTTGTGACTTTGTAACTCGTCGTAGTGCGCCATCAGGTAATAATAGTGCTGGTTCACTAGAATTTATCGACAGTGGTGTATCTAACAGTGGTGGTTTAGGTACAGAAGGTGTTGATTTAACACTAACGTACTCTGCTGATATTGGTCCTGGTGCGTTTAGAACTCGTCTTGCTTATACTTACCTAATCGATGGTTATAGCATTCCACTTCCAGGCGCTGATAAAGATGAGTTTGCTGGAGAAATTGGTGCATCAGAGCATAAAGCTAACTGGAACTTTGGTTATAAACTTAACGACTTTGATTTTAACTGGAGCTTAACTTACATTGGCGCTGCAGACTTTGATGATCAATTCTTAAGTGGTTTTGGTATTGCTCCAGGTGGAGTAGGGATTGGTTCAGTAACGTATCATGATGTTCAAGCAAGTTACCATATCAGCGATTCAACAGAGCTTTACGCTGGTGCAAGTAACTTATTTGATAAAGAGCCACCACGCATTTTATCGGGTGTGAGCGGTTCAAGTACTGGTACTGAAACTGATGCAGGTACGTATGACCCAATTGGTCAATCATTCTACATAGGTTTTAGAAGTAAATTCTAACCAACAATAACGACACTAATATAGTTACTTAATTAGTTACGTTCACAAAGCCTCAGTATCGCTGGGGCTTTTTTATTGGAAAAAATAATAAGATCAGTAATGCTTATACATTGTTTATCCCAATATATAAGCATTGTGCCCACTTAAACCAAAAACAACGCCACTGGTAACAGGGGCGTTGTTTAGTATTGGGAGGAGACTAATATAGTAACCGAATCGCTTGATTATTTAACGATTTATCCCTATTTGTGGCCCTCTTCATTGAGGGCTTTTTTTTGCTAGTTTAGTCTAAGTAAGCCTTTAGCATCCAAACCAATTTTTCTTGCTCTGAGATGTAATCGCTCATTAGTGAGGCTGTACCTTCATCGCCTGCATCACCTGCTTGGGTTAAAATGTCACGCTGCATGTGAATTAATGTACTGTAACCAGCAAGTAGATTTTCTACAGCCGTTACGCCATCACTAATGCCTTTAGCTTCTTTAATTTCACTTACTTTTAAGTAATCAGAAAATGCATGTAGAGGTGCGCCATCTAACGTTAAAATACGTTCTGCAACTTCGTCTACTTTTAAAAGTAATAGGTTGTAAATTTCTTCAAACTTAACGTGTAGTTCAAAAAAGTTACGGCCTTTAATATTCCAGTGAAAACCACGCGCATTCATGTACTGAATTTGGTAGCTACTTAATAGCGTATTGAGTGATTTTACGATGTCATCACTTTTAGCACTGTTTAGACCTATTGCGTTTACCTGTGACATAACTTGCTCCTTGAATAACCGTTGATTTGTGAACGTGCGATAAGTATTGCTAATCCCAATGATTTAGTAAAATCGTTTAAATGTATCTAGTTAATAGTTTTAACCTATTAGCTGTTTTTGATACCTATATTCACTTTAGACTATTAATAGATATGGGTCGGATTAAACAAAATACCATCCCTTTAAAGTAAATAAATCTTAAATCAGTATGAAATATGATCTAAAACAAACTTTATTCAAGCTAATAGCTTAGCTATTTTTTTATTGATGCAGGTCAAAAATCACTCTACTTAACGGTGCATAATAATGTTGTCGAAATAATTAGGAGAGATAGCATGCATGCAAAAACAGCAAAACAAAATAAATCAGAATTAATAGTGGTAGGTATTGCAGTCGTCGCATTTGTACTTGGTTTAGTAGCACACCTGGCGGGTGCGAGCTTTGCGAACTCAGACCTTTTTGGCTACATTGCTGCACCCATACCGCTCATATTAGGGATTATATTTTTAATCAGTTATAAAATAGCAGATGCTGCAGAAGACTAATCTTCACTTAAGCACTTTAAAATATAATTAACCACTTCGCGTGAGTAAATCATACTGGTATGGCTCAAATGAAACACCTTATGCTCAGCCATACCTTTAAGCTTTGTTTCATCAAGTAATACCGTACCGTCTGATTTACTGCCTTTAACTATAAGTGGCATTAATCCAATAGGTAAGTCACCTGCAATACTGTAGAGCTTAGCTTTAAATGGCCAATTACCATTTTGCGTAAGTAAAAATTCAACGCTATTTTTTAAAAAAGACTCAAAACCTTTTTGCTTCATTTTATGAGCAATATGGCTACCTTGGTGAGGAGTACCTAAAGTAACTACTTTTGTAACGAATTGGCTGGCCACTGAGTTAGCTTCTAGGTAGGCGCGAGCAACTAAGCCACCAAGAGAGTGGCATACAAGTGCAGATGGCTCACTAGCAATGCACTCATCAATTTGAGCAAAAATAGTATCGCGATTAGGATCGAGCGTATTGTAGGTAATATTGAGTACTTTTACGCCAGATTCTTCCAAGCGGGAGCATAATGGACGCATAACAAAGCCAGACATATATAAGCCATGTAAAACAATAATGTGTTTAACTTTCATATGCCCCCTAATACCAATTTTATTAAAAACATGATCATTCTAGCGTATTAAATAATCCGCTACCTGCGTTAAAAATTATTTATATAGAACAACTATATGTCATAATTTTCGCCTTGTTATCTACTTATTTATTTGTCGCTATAATAGATAACTAATTTAATGCAATTGGTATAACTACCGTAATTACATTAATTGCAGCGGTTTTATCTCAATATTGGTTGTATCGGTATTTACCCATACTTCACCATCTTGAATGGTAATGGCGAGCTTAATTCCACGATCAACTAAAGCAGCAAGTGCTTGTGTTGCTGCGTAATCAAGGCTAAAAATACTTAGATTTTTAAATTCATACAATTTAGGTTGGTGTTTTTGCCACCAAATTGTTTGATTGTTTTCACCATAAGTATATAGAACCACTTTTTTAGATTTATTACAGGCTTTTTTAAGGCGTTTTTCATCTGGTAAGCCAAGTTCAACCCATAGTTCTATTTCTTCACTATAGCTTACATGCCAAAGTTCAGGCTCATCATCAGCACTTAATCCTTTAGTAAATTCTAAACCATCACAGCTATTTAGCGCAAAAGCGAGTAAGCGAATCATCAACCGTTGGTCGGTTTCTGATGGGTGTTGGGCCAAGGTTAAATTAAAATCTTGATAAACGTGGCGGTCCATATCGCTAAGCGATAACTGCACTTTCATAATGGTGGATTTAAGAGCCATAACAACTAATCTGAAAAAATTTGCGCCAGTATAGCGCAATTAAATGAATTGCCAGTTAAAATAGCGGTTAATTATACGTTAGGAGTTAAAAATGGCTATCCAGTGGTTCCCTGGGCACATGAATAAAGCCCGCAATGAAATTAAAGAAATAATGCCACAAATGGATGTGATCATTGAAGTGCTTGATGCGCGCATTCCCTACAGTAGTGAAAACCCGATGGTGGCAACCTTGCGTGAAGGTAAGCCGGTCATCAAAATTATGAACAAAGCTGATTTAGCTGATCCTAAAATGACTCAAATCTGGAAAGATTATTTTGAGCAAGAAAACGGTGTTAAAGCGATTTCTTTTGGACATGATAAGGCGGCTGAAGTACATCGTATTAACGAACTTTGTAAAAAGCTAGTGCCGCATAAAGTAGGTGCCGATAAGCAAATTAAAGCCATGATAATGGGTATTCCTAACGTAGGTAAATCTACGTTAATTAATGTATTAGCTGGGCGTATAGTTGCAAAAACAGGTAATGAACCTGCGGTAACTAAAGCGCAGCAACGTATTAAGCTTGAAGATGGCATTATGCTATACGATACGCCTGGTATGCTTTGGCCAAAAGTAGAGAACGAAAACTCAGGTTATCGCTTAGGCGCTACCGGTGCTATTCGTGATACAGCGCTCGAGTATGAAGAAGTAGCAAGTTACACTGCTGAGTACTTATTACGTGCATACCCAGAGCTTTTAAAAGCACGTTATAAAATTGCCGAATTGCCTGAAAATGACTGGGAATTTGTTGAAATGGCGGGTAAAAAACGCGGCTGTATTCGTGGTGGTAATCAAATAGACACGTACAAAATGTCTGAAATCCTAATTAACGAATTGCGCGACGGTATTATTGGCCGTATTACTATGGAAACTCCGCAAATGCGTGAGGAAGAAGAAGTAATGGTTGCTGGTTTACGCGCGGCAGCAGAAGCTAAAAAAGCAGCTAAAGAAGAAGAAAAACTTCAACGTCGAGCGAGAGCGCGTAAGAACCGTCGCTAATCTTAGTTTTACTAAATTACAGACATAAAAAAAGCCCGTAAGGGCTTTTTTAGTTTCATATCTACCGTCACCGATATGAGCAATGTAGCAAGTAAAATAGTAGGGCGGTTACTCGTCATCAACATCAAGGGGCGTTGCGGCTCATAACAAGTAACCATAGCTGTTAACGTGCGCCACACGTTGTTTCAGGGTCGAGAAACAAATCAATTCATTCCGTTACAAGTCAGTATGCTTCCCGCCTTGTTGATAGTGATTATCAGTTAGATTTAACTATCTGTCAACGCTTAAATGCAAATAATTCCTATTACCAAGGTGCCTGTTTTTTATTCATATATAAATCGGGTAGTTAACACTGCCATTTAATAAAAATACTTATCTTGGTTGAACAGTTAATAATAAAAAATAGATGCTTAATACTTATTGAACAATTTGATATGGATTTTTATTGTAGAAGTATAGATCCTTCAAAGTTAAAATTAATTCAAGCTAGGAACGACTTTATCGCTTTCCAAGACAGCTACTGCTTTGACATAAAATCAAATAGTCTTTTGTAAAATCTTAGCCCCCAAAGCCCAACAGCCTTTAATTAGTGGCTTAAAATATTCGTACTTAATTGAATATTTTAAGCCACTAACGCACTTTATTTGCTGTTATACGTAAATTAATTTGCTTTACGAGTACTTTATCTTGTTTGTTTAAGCGCCCTACAATAAGCAAAAAATCACTACCGTCAGTTTTTATTACTTTAATACTTGTGTTATCAAGTTTGGTTTTACCGAAGGTGGTTTCTATTTTTTCTATGTCTTTAAAGTGACTAAGATCTGATTCAAGCTTACCGTCATCGTTTTTGTAGTAGCTAAAAATATAGTTTTCGGTTATTCCGTTACCGTCTTCTCGATAATCAAATACTGCATCGCTATAAAAACAAAGTATTTCTTCGTTTTCAGGTGTTAGGCGATTACGTTTTAAAAAGTGTACTTGGTAAGGCCATAAGCTATCGCCTTTTATAATTGCAGCATTGGGTAAAATATTTACTTCTTGAAGTACGCCTAAAAATAATAGAGGTGCAAACGCAAGCGAGCTTAAATACTGTCTAATTCGCCAGTACGAGTTGTAATGTAGGGCTTCTTTACTTGTATCGGTTTGTTCAATGTAACTAACTAGAGGCAACCATAAAAATGGCATTATACAAATCACTATGGTTGCGTATTCGTCCATACGATAAGCAAAGACGCTGGCGAGTACCATTAGCCAGAGTGTTAAGGCAGTCCAGTTAGGCATTACTCTATTTTTGTTTAACTGTTGTTGGCTGTGCTCTGCAAGTGCGAGATACAAAGGGTAATACCATAAAAACGCAAATATACCTCGAGCAATAGGCATAATACTTGAGTTATCGCGCTCTTTAATGGCTTTAAAGTTACGATAACTCCAATAATTAACAAATATGCCTAAACTTAAAATACTGTAAATAATAAACTTACTTACAGATACTGCATAAAATGGACTATCTTCAAATTTCACTTTTTTTGCTGACTCTAATCGCCAATCGGCGAAAAAGAATATGAGTACTAAAATATAGCCAGCCAACACATATTTAAGCCAGCTATAACCAAAGCTATCTAGCACATCAGCTGTTGTTTGAGGCGTTTCGCTCGCCTCTGCATATTTTAGAATAGGGTAATGGGTTGCTGATATTAACTTTTTACGCTGTGCTAAATAATCATCTATTTGAGCGGCTTTAATATGATCTTGTTTTGCGTAATAGTCATAACTCAGTGTTAAAACATTATCATTAAATTCAGTAGTTGTTTTTAGGTTGAAGTAGTCGTTATCAATTTCTTGTTGATCGCTATCAAATCCCCAACCTTTTTCTGCAAAATGTAGTTTTATTGTGGTGTTAATTATATTGGGGTAGCCAAAGTAGAGTGGGTCGGTGCGATTTACCTGCTTTGGTTCGTAAACGCTATTTTGTATTTCACTCGCATAAAAACTAGCTTCATAGCCTTCGTCTGTTTTTTCCCAAAATTCACTGATTAAATACGATTCTTTGGTTATTAGTTTACCCGTTTGCTCTTGCTCACTAATAGTCATTGCTTCATTGACTGATAAACCGTCTAAAAAACCTTGGTAATACTCGAAGTAAGATTTAGCGACGCTATTTAGACCACTGCTGGCTATATTACTTCTTCGGTTAATCGCTTCAAATTCAGCATAAGTGTACTGGGTTTCAAAACGTGATGGCTCAGATACTTTTTCAGCAATAAAAAAGTTATCTTCTACAGATACATTTGTATGTACAGGTTTTTGCGCCATTGAAGTTAAAGTGGTTTCACCTTTATCAATAATTAGGGCATAGCCATAATCAGGCTGTGCTAAATATTCGAGAGAGCCGCGTTGATAGTTAACCGTAGGATCGAGCCAGTAGCGTTTTCCGTTTTGTTTAAGCGTAACAATTACGTGATTAAATACACTTGCAGAAGGTGGAAGTTCTTTTAAACGTTTGGTTTCCTCTGTATCAACTAGCGCAGGGAAGGCCTCTATATCCATCGCTTTTAATAACGAGATAAGCAGTACTGTTTTATCTTTACAATCGCCATATCGTAGCGAAAGCGTTTCTGAAGCTGACGTTGGTTGATGCGAGTTAGTGCCCATTTCAAGCCCTAAATATCGAACTTCGTCTTGGCTAAAGCGCAGTGCTGCTGCAATCTTATCTGATGTTTTTGTGTGTTTTGCTTTTATTTTTTCAGCAACATCCAAAATGCTGTTTGGGGTCTCTATGGCTGATTGATAAAGTGGATATGCCCAGTTAACTACCTGACCCCAATCGTCAAACTCAGAAAAGTAAACTTGTGTATATGGGTCGTACCACGTTGGGGTTTGAGAATTTTGCTCGAGTAAGGGTTCTTCAAAAAGAGTTATAGAATAATCTTTGCCATATTTGTTAAGCGTTTCTTGAATATCTGCTGTGCCGTTTATTGTATTAATATGTAAAGGCGTTTGTTTACCCCAAAGTACACGCATATTTTGTTGCACTACGGGTACCGACCAGTTTAGCGTGCGTCTTGTACTAAATTTATTAGCATATATAGGGTTGCTACCTGCCACTGTGTAGCTGTAATCAAGTATGTCGCCACTGCGCATATCATCAATAATAATATTGAGTGATAAGCTACCATTATAAATACGATCAGCTAATTCAGATTCACCTTGTATAACCGTCATTCTCGCGCTACCAAGTTTATCAATACGCTCATTATTTCTAATAATCGTTAAGCTATTTAGTGTTAGCGACTCGTAACTTGGATCAAAATCAAGATTAAGCTGGCTTATATAATCAACACCACTTTGATTTAAAGCTTTCATAACCAAACGCGTATAGCGTTGCTGTTTTTGTCTGCTCGGTATATAGGATTGGTTATCTAGCAGTAAATATAATGTGCCATCACGCACTTTTGTTTTGTCTGTTTGTTCAGGCTGCTTTATTTTATGGGTATTAACCCAATCAGCGGGTGGAGCTAATTCATATTGCCGAGCGACAGCACTACTGCATGAAATGAATAAGTAAAAGGTGAGTAGACAAGAGACAAGTGGGGAGGAGTTCCATTTCATTTTAGGTTGTTATTGTTGTTGTTTTATGCATATATACTGAAAGTGAAATGTATCAAATTTCGGGATTTTCAACAATATAATGTTAATAGCACCTATACGCATATTTATACCTGCAAGTACGGTAAAGCATAGGTTTCACCTCAATAAGTCCTTTATATGCACGGGTTATAAATACAACAAAAGCACAAAGGTAATTAATTATCTCTAAAAATAACTTTGAAAAGATATTTTAATCACTGTTATATATGATTATTTAAAAAATGGCTTTGCTGTTTGTCTTTTTGCTCGGCTCACATTTCATTTTGCAAAATACACTGTGCTGTTATAAAGCACTCAACCATAGCATTTATTGCTCAGCAAAAGGGCGATTTGGTCGGTATTAGTTGCTCTACAGCACGCTGTTACTTGGAGTATTTGCTTGAGTCAGGTAAGTTAACAGCGGATCAAAGTCATGGCAGTATTAGCCGCTCTGTACGTTGCTATAAAATAGCGAAGTAACTTTGTTCACTTGATGCTTAAGTATTAAATGTCATTAATTTCAATGCTTTGCGATTTTTTTGTTATGTTTGATATTTAATAGATTCTGACGATAAAAAAAATATATTGAATTGATTGCATTTTAAGCGGCTTGTATGGTGATGTTCGCTTTAAGTGATGTTATACTCCTGCCGAATAATTTATCGACTTTATTAAGAGCAAAATTAATGGCAGATTTATCGAAGTACAGAAACATTGGTATTTTCGCGCACGTAGATGCGGGTAAAACCACGACTACTGAGCGTATCCTAAAGCTTACTGGTCAAATCCATAAAACAGGTGAGGTTCATGATGGTGAATCTACTACTGACTTCATGGAACAAGAAGCTGAGCGCGGTATTACTATCCAGTCTGCGGCAGTAAGCTGTTTCTGGAAAGATCACCGTTTTAACGTTATCGATACTCCTGGACACGTTGACTTCACAGTTGAAGTTTACCGTTCACTTAAAGTACTTGATGGCGGTGTTGGTGTTTTCTGTGGTTCTGGTGGTGTTGAGCCACAATCAGAAACTAACTGGCGTTATGCTAATGACTCAGAAGTTGCACGTATTATCTTCGTTAACAAATTAGACCGTATGGGTGCTGATTTTTACCGTGTAACTGAGCAAGTACGTAAAGTACTTGGCGCAACTCCATTAATCATGACTTTACCAATTGGTATTGAAGATGAATTTGTTGGTGTTGTAGATGTTTTAACTAAAAAAGCATACGTTTGGGATGACACTGGTCTTCCTGAAAACTACGAAATCACAGACGTTCCTGCAGACATGGTAGAAAAGACTGACGAGTATTATGAAATGCTTGTTGAAACTGCCCTTGAGCAAGACGATGAACTACTTGAAGCTTACATGGAAGGTGAAGCACCTTCTGAAGAAGACATCAAACGTTGTATCCGTAAAGGTACTCGTGACCTTGCTTTCTTCCCTACATACTGTGGTTCTGCGTTTAAGAACAAAGGTATGCAGCTTATTCTTGACGCTGTTGTTGATTACTTACCAGCTCCTACAGAAGTTGATCCTCAACCTCTTATGGATGAAGAAGGTAACGAAAATGGCGAATTTGCAATCGTTTCTGCAGATGAACCTTTCAAAGCGTTAGCATTCAAAATAATGGATGACCGTTTTGGTGCATTAACATTCGTACGAATTTACTCAGGTAAACTAAACAAGGGTGATACTATCCTTAACTCGTTTACTGGTAAAACTGAACGTGTTGGCCGTATGGTTGAGATGCAAGCAGATGACCGTAACGAATTAACTAGCGCACAAGCTGGTGACATCATTGCTATCGTAGGTATGAAAAACGTGCAAACTGGTCACACTCTATGTGATCCTAAGCACCCAGTAACACTTGAGCCAATGGTATTCCCAACTCCAGTAATCTCGATTGCTGTACAGCCTAAAGATAAAGGCGGTAATGAGAAAATGGGTGTTGCTATCGGTAAAATGGTTGCAGAAGATCCATCTTTCCAAGTTGAGACTGATGAAGATTCAGGCGAGACTATCCTTAAAGGTATGGGTGAGCTTCACTTAGATATCAAAGTAGATATTCTTAAGCGTACTTACGGCGTAGACCTTATTGTTGGTCAACCACAAGTTGCTTACCGTGAAACTATCACTAAAGAAATTGAAGATAGCTACACGCATAAGAAACAATCTGGTGGTTCTGGTCAGTTCGGTAAAATCGACTACCGCATCAAGCCAGGCGAAGTTGCTTCAGGTTTCACGTTTAAATCATCAGTTGTTGGTGGTAACGTACCTAAAGAATTCTGGCCTGCAGTTGAGAAAGGCTTTAAATCAATGATGGGTACTGGTGTTCTTGCTGGCTTCCCTGTACTTGACGTTGAAGTTGAACTTTTCGACGGTGGTTTCCATGCCGTGGATTCATCTGCAATCGCGTTCGAAATCGCTGCTAAAGGCGCTTTCCGTCAATCGATCCCTAAAGCGGGCGCACAACTTCTTGAGCCAATCATGAATGTTGACGTGTTCACTCCAGAAGATCACGTTGGTGACGTAATCGGTGACCTTAACCGTCGTCGTGGTATGATGAAAGACCAAGAAGCTGGTTTAACAGGCAGCCGTATTAAAGCTGACGTACCGTTATCAGAAATGTTCGGTTACATCGGTACACTACGTACAATGACATCTGGTCGTGGTCAGTTCTCTATGGAGTTCTCACACTACGCTGCATGTCCGCAAAACGTTGCTGATACAGTAATCGCTGCAGAAAAAGAGAAAAAAGCGGCTAAGTAATTAGCTCTTTAACTCTTTAAAAAACCCGCACATGTTGCGGGTTTTTTATTGCCTATAATTTGGTTTTATTTTTTGTAGTTGTTTACGACTACTCTTTATTATTAAGTAGTCTTATATTGTCAATTAGTAAAAAGGGATTAGAGGGTACTTTAATTGATTAATTAGATAAGAAAGTCTCCGCATCAGAGACGTTTGCTATTAATTCTATATAAGACGTAACCATCATGAAATCTATTAAATTAGCACCAAACTGGTGGCTATAATTCACAAAATATATTTTAGCATTCAGCTTAATACTTTTAATTCATATTATATTTTCTGTGAACCTAAAAATTGTTTTTCTCACTGTAATGCCAGCTTTACTTATTATTCCTTTCAATATTCTTCATCTTCGTTTTTTACATTGTTATAAAGCAGGCATTTGTTATACGCGTTTATGCACAAAGCGTTATATCAATAGCGAGGAAATTAGTTGTGTATCATTTAGTTTATTTTTTCTTTTCACCATTTTTAAGGTGGAGTTAGATAATAGTAAAACGTTCCATTTTTATAACTGGCAACTTGATGATGAAACGCAATCAGCTATTTCTAAAATGTACTGCAATAAGGTAGCCAACAAAATTGAAAATATTAGCGATAAATGCAATGCTTGATCTTTAATTTAGATAGCAAAAAGGAGCGATTAATCGCTCCTTTTTTGTGCTTTATAACGCGCTAATTAAACTTTTTTATAGCCTTAGCTTTTAGCGCTTTCATCTTTAGCCTGCGTGGCTTTTTAAAAGACTGGATAGGCATTGTTACCAACTGCTCTTGTGGTAGTGCCGGTATTGTTTGTGGATAAGCACCTTCATTTGGTACCGAAATTTCTTTTAGATGTATTTTAAGTGCTTCTAGAGTTGAGTCGTTATCAACTTCACTAGGGCAAATAAATATACCTAACTTTCTTAGTTGTACACCGAGCTTAATGCTACTGGTATAACGGATAATCGGAGCACCTAATACTAAGCCTAATAATATAGGTGATAACCACCAAAAGAATACTGGCGTGAAGTAGTAAGCCGTACAACCCCATGCAATAGCCACAATAGTTGAGAATAACGTATAACCAAACGCTTCCTTCCACGGAACCATACGACCTTCGCGCGGTTGTGCATCCCACTTTACTTTTTTGCCTAAAAACACGCAAAGTACAAAGTAAGCATGAAATACCATCATTAATGGTGCAACAATAATAGCAAATACGGTTTCAATGATTGAACCTAGTATGAGCTTAATTGAACCACCAAAGCGTTTGTTTCTATGTATTAAGGTTACTATTATGCCCATTAGTTTAGGCATTAATAAAATAACAATAGTTAAATACAAGAGTGAATCAATCAGATCGGTTTTAGCTATTTGCCATGTAGGGAATAATTGATAAACACGGTTAAAGTACACATCACTATTTAATGCGCGCGTTACTGCATCAATTGTACTTAGCGCTAGCATTGAGAGCCAAATTAGTGATGAAATATAGGCTGTGGCACCGAGTAAAAAGTGCAGTTTACTCATTAATTTTAATTTGGATGACGATAGTAAACCTAAGTGCTGAATATTACCTTGCACCCAGCGTCTATCGCGTACAGCGTAGTCTAGAATGTTACTGGGTACTTCTTCATAGCTGCCTTCAATATCTGATAGCAACAATACATCCCAACCAGCACTGTGAAGTAGTGAAGCTTCTACAAAGTCATGACTTAAAATTTCGCCGCCAAAAGGTGCATTACCTTTTAGTGTTGGCAAGCCACAGCACGTTATAAATGCTTCAACTCTAATGATGGCATTATGACCCCAGTAGTTGGCTTTATCAGTTTGCCAAAAAGCTGAGCCAGTCGCGAGCATTGGGCTATATAGCACTGACGCAAACTGTAAAAAGCGGCCAAAAAAGGTATCTTGACGAACAGGGATCGGAATAGTTTGGATTAGGCCTGCTTGTGGGTTGTTGAGCATACTTGTAGTAAGCTCTAACATACATTTCCCGGTCATTACGCTATCTGCATCAAGCACAATCATATGGTCGTACTGGCTGCCCCAGCGCTCACAAAAGTCGGTTAGGTTACCTACTTTACGGTGTTTGTTATCTTCGCGACGACGATAAAAAACGTTTTTTGCCGTATCCCCTAAACGTTCACACAATGCATGCCATGCACTTAGCTCGTTTTTAGCTATTTCTGGGTCTTGGGTGTCGCTTAATAAGTAAAAATCAAAGTTTGCAAGTTGGCCTGTTTCTTTTAACGATTGCAGACTAACTTCAAAGCCTGCGATAACACGGTGGGTATCTTCGTTGTAAATAGGCATTACAACGGCGGTTTTTTGGGCGTTAATTGCCTCGTTGTTGAACTCAATTGGTTTAATGCGTTTCAACGTAAGCGGGTCAATTCGTAATAGCTGTAATACAAAGCCGATTGTGCCACTACAAAAGGCCGTTACAATCCAAGCAAATGTGATTGAGAATAAGACTAAAAGAGCATACTCAAGTAGTGTCATACCGTTTGAGCTTAAAATCTCAAACATGATAGATATGCCGTAGCCAGATGTGCTAAGCGCCGCAATAGCAAATAGCCAAACTCTTAATGTTTTGAATGGCATTGGAGTGCCTCTACCTTTATTACTTGATGTCATTTGGGTACCAAACATAACTCCATACCTCGCTTATTTCTTTGTCACGTAGTTTTAACGATAAACGCATATCAACGGGTTGATCGTCCTGTGGTGCAATTTTAAAGGCTACACGCCATCCTCGAGAATCCGGCAATTTTTGTACATTCACGTCGGTTACTTCGCCTGTTGTAAGTTGAATGTCGGCATTTAGTTTTAACTGTTCAGAGAGTTTATTTATTTCTGACCCAGTAAAATCAACAGTAAATTGGCGATGGTTTTCTGGTGGTGGATTGTCTTCACCTGGCAAAGCAGCACTACCGATTCTTGTGCGCAGTACTCTCGCTTTTTCGTGCTGAGTTAAAACTGCATTAAAGGTCGTCATTTTGTAGCTTAGCTTTAATGAATCACCGGCTTTCATTGGTTTTTCTGGTACCCAGTAACTTACGATATTGTCGTTAGTTTCTGTATCAGTCGGTATTTCTACAAGCTCTACACGGCCATTTCCCCATTCACCTTGTGGTTCGATCCATAGGCTAGGGCGGTCGTGGTAATGTGCCTCTGTGTCTAGATAGTTATTAAAGTCTCGATCTCGTTGAGCTAACCCAAAACCTTTTGGGTTGTTGTACGAAAATGAAGTAACACTGAGTTGTGATGGGTTGTTAAGAGGACGCCATACCCACTTGTCATCAGCAGATTGAGTTAATAAGCCATCCGAGTCATGAACTTCAGGGCGATAGTCATCAAAAAATTTGGTACTGTTTTCGCCGTGATAAAACATACTTGTTAATGGCGCTACACCTAGCTTTTTAATATCTTTACGGGCAAAAATCTGCATATCAACATCAACTAGCATATTTGTTGTAGGGTCAACACTAAACTTGTACGCCCCAGAGATCGATGGGCTATCTAATAATGCAAAAATGGTAATTTGTGTTTGATCAGCCTTTGGTTTAACCAACCAAAATTCTTTGAACATTGGAAATTCTTCACCCGAATTTTCTGCAGTATCAATGGCAAGGCCTCTAGCTGATAATCCATAAACTTGCTGAGGGCCAACGACTCTAAAGTATGATGCTCCCTGAAATACCATTACTTCGTCTTTATACTCGTTAGTATTTAATGGGTAATGTAAGCGAAATCCAGCATGGCCTAGTTGCGTATCCGCAACACTTTTAGCTATTTCTTCTTGTAGTGGTGCAGCAGTGCCATCGTATTGGTAAAAGTCAGTACTGAAAGGTAAGCGACTGCGTTTAGAGTCGCTATCAACAGTATTTATTGTTACAGGTGTTTTATATAAAAAACCAGGGTGGAATAATTGCAGTTCGTACAGGCCTTCATCTTTCCATACCGCTTTGTCTTTTTTAAATCGAATTGAACGGTAATCTTGATAATCAATATTATTTAGTGCTTCAAGCTCAATGTTTTTAGGTGCGACGTATTCTTCGCTTGCTAACTTTTTAGCGCGAGCGCTAATTACATCAAATAAGCTACTTTGTGGAATTGCTACATCAACAGTTGCAGCAATCGCTTGGTTGTTATTGCCCCAAGTCGAAAAAATAATAAGTAGACCCAGTAGTGGTGCTGACTTTTTTTGCCATTTAGGCAGGTTTTGGGTTAGTTGTTTCATTCTCATTCCTTTATAAAAACACGACTTATTTTTACGTTTAGGGTAAATATTGATTTTGTTTTGTAAGTATCTTCTAAATTATTTAGAGCAAAATTTAAACCTTTATAAAAGTTCATATTTTTCAATAGGTAATATTTGTATACATAATTCACTGAGGTTTTATTGTGTAAAATTCACTCAAATGTATGTAGTTGTTACTGATTAATTAGTAGAAGATTCACAGATCATCTGAGCATATTACGGGGGGTTTAATGAAGCTTGTCTGAATTACATTTGTATAAAATAAAAAAAAAGCCGCAAGAGCGGCTTTTTTAAATGTTTAGATTTAACGTAGTTATTTCTTTTTAAATCGACGCACTATTGATAGTGGTGCTAAAAGAAGTGATAACCATAATAATGAACCTGCATCATTATCATCATCTGAGCGTAAGTTGTTTACTTTCACGGCTACTTTTTCAACGTTAGATAAGTTACCCACGCTATCCTGGGCTTGTACTGTTAAGGTAATACGATTTTCGAATTCGTAATCAATCTCTCCAGCAACAATTAGCTGCCCCTGATTGTTAATAGAAACGCTGTCATTATCAGATGTAATAAATTTAACAACAGGTGATTCATCGGCATTTGGATCACTAAAGTCAAGCGTGCCGATAATTGTGCCAATTGCGCTATTTTCATCGATTGCAAAAACTTGATCAGCTGCAATTACAGGTGTTTGCTCTTCAGGCGTTAAAGTAATTTCAGATTTAATATCAATAATTACAGGGTCGTGATCTGATGCGCGGTATGCACTTTCAGAGTACAAGCTAGATTGCTGGCCTTCGCTTTTAAACTCTACATTGTAATCAAGAGAAATTGGCTCATCTGCATTGATATGCCAGTCTGTTGCAGCTACAACTTTGCTAAGTAGTGATTGCGTCGCTACTGCATGATCTAAACTACCTGCGCGACCAGAAAAGCTATAAGAGTAGCCAAGTGTATCACCATCAATTTCTGCAACTACATTTTTGTAGCCTTTATCAGCAAATGCACGTATTGGATCTTCCATTGCGTAGGCATTCATATCACCCACTAGTATAATATCTGCATCATCTACACCTGTTGGTTTACCATCTAACCAATCTGCGAATGCATTTGCACCTTGTGTACGTATTTCATTCCAACAAGCTTGACCGTCGTTTTGATCTTCATTAGCACCGCTTGCGCTACCACATCCACCTTTAGATTTTAAATGCGCCACAGCAACAGTAAATATTTCGTCTGTTGCTAAAGATTTAAAGCTTTGCGCAATCGGTGTACGGTTACTAAAGTCAAATGGAGCTTCAGTTGTAATAGTAGCAGTACCTACTTCTTCTACTTTATTAGCACGATAGATAAGTGCGGTAGTAATTGCATCGGTACCAACTTGGTCAACATTAAAGTCAACAAATGCATAGTTATTAGCACTATCTGCATCGTTTAATGCATTTACTAAGCTCGCAATGGCGCTAAACTCACCAAAGCCATCATTCTCAATTTCCATCAAACCAACAACATCGGCCTGCATTGCGCTAATAGCACTAACAATCTTTGCTTCTTGGCGAATAAGTTCAGCTTCTGAATCTGCACCGCGACTCGTAGGGAACCCTCCGCCTTGACCATCACCATTAAAGTAATTAAGTACATTAAAGCTAGCTACACGTAAATCTGCTTCAGCATTAAGTTCAGGCGCATTTTCACGTGCATTTGTCGCAATAAATTGAGGCGCTACCGTTGGGTGTATTCTGTAAAGGCTAAAGCTATAAGCAAGTGCGCCCGTAACCGTATTAACTGTATCGCCAGTACGTAATGTATTTTCTGCTGATAAGCCCGGAGTTGGGTAGGCCGTAGGGTCTAAGTTTTGAATAGTTGAACCGTCATCAACTAAGATTTTTTTAGTTAAGTTTGCTACTTCAACAGCATTAGCTGCATCGCCAGGCATTGCAACTTGCGTACCTTGGTATAGGCGTTCTGTTGCAAGCTCAACTTCACCGTAACGACCTAAACCAAAGTTATTTGTTACAGTTAATGATTGGTCTAAAGTAACCAGCATGCCTTCAAACGCTTCTAAATCATCCTGGCTTGCTAAAGGTAAAGTAATTTTAGTTGCGCTAACCGATTCACCGGTGGCACATATAGCAACTTGAACAACATCTGAGATTTGTGTTGAATCGAAGTACTCAGCAACAGTACCTTGTACGCGAACGTGATCGCCAACGCTTACATCTGTATCTGCAAAGTAAACAAATACACCTTCAGACGTCTGTGGGTTTGTATCTTCGTCTGCGGCAAGTGAAGTTACGAAGAACCCTTTAAGTTGATCATCGCCTTGAAAATCAGCGGTAACTATACCTTCTAGTTCTACTAATGTATCTACTAATGGGCTTGCATCGCCCTCACCTTGAATTGCGCTAATTAATGTTTTATCTGCAGCACACACTATTGGCTCAATTGGCTCAATTGGATCTGGATCTGTTCCGCCACCATTACCAGCATGAGAACCTAGACCAGTAAATTCGTTTTGATCGAATTGCTCCCATTCTATGCTAGGGTTAAAAGTTGCATCAGGCGTGGTGCGACCCGTCACTATTACATCTTTTCGTCTTAATGTTTTGTTTGCGGTTTCAACACCGCCTTCTGACCAAGATGAACCTGGATCGACACCTCGTTGACCGAAGCTATCAACAACTGTTGTGCCTTGCATTAAAACTAATGCATCATCGCCATTAAAGTTCACTACTGAGTCAGATAGATCTGCTTTTGCAATAAGTTCTGCATCAGCTCTTGAATCAGCATTAACGATAACATAAGTGCTATTAGCGGCAAGTGTTCCGCTTAAAGTTAATTCAGTAGAAACTGTACTAGAGCCGTTAGAGTAACGTTGCAACGTATACTCACTTAAGGAAATCTCTGATGATGAAGTATTATAAAGCTCAACCGCTTTATTGAAGCCGCTTCCTTCAACATATTCAGAAATGATGAGCTCAGCGGAGGCTGGCGCACTTATACTTGCAATAATAAGCGCAAGTGGTGTTATTTTTGTTTTAAACATTTTATTATTATTCCCGTGTATTAAAATCCCAAAATGGGACACCAGTTTAGAGAATAAACATGACGGAAATAATACAAAAATGTAAACAAATGTAAATAAAAGGCGGTTTGACCGCCTTTTTGTAAAAACGTTACTTTTTAGCTAGATATTTCGCGGCTTGCTTAGCAAAATAAGTCAATATTCCATCAGCGCCAGCACGCTTAAATGCAAGTAAAGATTCCATTATTGTGGCTTCTTCACTAAGCCAGCCGTTATCGATAGCTGCTTTGTGCATTGCATACTCGCCACTGACCTGATATGCGAAAGTAGGTACACCAAATTCGTCTTTAACACGACGTACAATATCTAAATAAGGCATGCCAGGCTTAACCATGACCATATCAGCGCCTTCTTGTAAGTCTAATGCGACTTCACGTATTGCTTCATCAGAGTTTGCAGGGTCCATTTGGTAAGTTTTTTTATCAGCACCTTTTAAGTTACCAGCAGAGCCTACAGCATCTCTAAATGGGCCATAGTAGCTAGATGCGTATTTAGCTGAGTAGGCCATAATTCGAGTATGAATAAACCCATCAGCTTCAAGTGCTTCACGAATTGCAGCAATACGGCCATCCATCATGTCAGAAGGGGCAACAACATCCGCGCCCGCTTGCGCATGGGAAAGTGCTTGTTTAACTAAAATTTCAGTAGTGACATCATTAATAACATAGCCCGAATCATCAATAATACCGTCTTGGCCATGCGTAGTGAAAGGGTCAAGTGCTACATCAGTAATCACACCCAACTCAGGAAAAGCTTCTTTTAAAGCTCTTACGGTACGTTGCGCTAAGCCATCATCGTTATATGCTTCTTCGGCAAATAATGATTTTTTATCAGCAGGCGTTACCGGAAAAATAGCAACGGCAGGTACGCCAAGTTCAACGAGTTCTTTTGCTTCAACAAGCAGTAAATCAATTGATAGGCGCTCAATACCAGGCATTGATTCAATGACCTCGCGGCGATTTTTACCATCAAGTACAAATACAGGGTAAATTAAATCATTTACGCTAAGCTGGTTTTCAGCCATTAAGCGGCGAGAAAAGTCGCTGCGGCGCATTCTGCGCATGCGAGTATATGGGAAAAGGTCTAGTCCTGATTGGGCCATGTTAATATGTTCCTACTGTGGTAATGGAAAAGTAATAACTTGATTACGTCCCTGCTGCTTCGCGTAATAAAGCGCTTTGTCGGCGCACTCGGTAAAAGCTTCAGGGTTATTAATATCATCAGCTATCGCGGTGTAAACACCTGCGCTAATGGTAAATTTAATATCCGTGTTAGCAACAGTGATTGCTTTGTTGTCAATTTTCTTACGTATTTTCTGCGCTATGTCATATGCCCCTTGATTTGGAGTATTAGGAAGCAATACAACAAATTCTTCCCCGCCATATCGGGCTACCTCATCAAGCGGGCGTTTTAAGTTGTCTTTAATAATTTTAGATGCTGCTTTGATTATTTGATCACCAGCTAAGTGCCCATGCGTATCATTAATAGCTTTAAACCTATCTATATCAAGCATAATAATACTCAGTGGCGTTTGCTCTCTACGAGAGCGGCGAAGCTCCATCACTAGTTTTTTATCGAAGAAACGACGATTTTTTGCGCCAGTTAATGCATCTTCTGTATTTAACTGTTCAAGCTCTCTATTTTTTTCTTCAAGTTCTCTAAGCGTTACTTGTAACTCAAAGGTCCGAGCATCAACTAGCGATTCAAGTTCTTGTTGAGCTTCTTCTTGCAATACAAATCGTTCTTTCAATAAAGTATCTTGGGCTGCACTCTCTGCAATCAGGGTCTGTTGCATAATTATATGCTCATCGCGTTTTGTGATAAATAGTTTCATTACGCAGTAACATAAGCAAAATGTGCAACTAAAAAAGCATATAAATACAAAGGTGAGCCAGTTTCTATTAAATGGATATAAACCCATAACAGTAACAATAAAATAAAGCATAGCTACCAAGAAAAAAACAAGCGAGAGTGCCAGTGCTTTATTTGGCTTTGAAGGGTTTTTACGTATACATAAAAATGTAGTCGCAATGTAAAAACTCAATGCAATTGGGATTGTTATTAAACAAAATAAGATTATTAGGTAATTAGGTAGCATCCATATAAACAACAGTGAAGCAGCTAATAAGCTAATAACACTTTTTTGTGTGGTCAATAATAGAGAATGCGCTGGACGGCAAACTTGTTTCTGCAAAGGTAAAAACAATAAAGTAATGAGTATGATCAAAGTGGGGATCATTACTTGCTGAAGTGCAGGCAAGTTAGGATGCAGATACCTGAGCCCAAATCCACATAAATAAGCTAGCAATAAACTTAATGTAAACGCAATCATACCTGTGTAAGCAAAGTAGTGTTTACGTGAGAAGCCAAATAGAACAAGGCAACTTACAGCTAGAGAGAATACGAACCCGATCAATAAACCGTATATTAAATTAAGTTTACCTTTATGAGCTAAATAAGCATCGGATTGCCATAAAGTTAAAGGCACTCGTAAACCAGCGCTATTCGTTACTCTGAGAATGACGGTTGTTGTACTATTCGCAGGGTTTATTAATTTTACTAGTAGAGATTCACTTTTAATTTCTCGTTTATTAAACGCATATGTATCTCCTATCTCAGTGCGCGATAGCAGTTTTGAATCATCAAGGTGAAACACCTGAACATCGTTGAGTAAGGGATTATTTAATAAAAGTAGGTTTTCTGTATTATAATTAAGCGTGTTTTTTATTTTAAATACTAGCCATACAGGGCGTTGCTCCAACCCTAGGTTTAATGGCTTATTGAGTTTTTTATGCCAAAGTTCTTGGTTACTTTGTTGTGCACTTAATAGTGATGTAGGTTCAAAAGAGTAATGCAGCTCGTTAATATCTTGATATTTAAAGCCGTGCTGTATTATTACTGGATTAGCGTACGAAAAAAAGGTGCAAAATAGCATCAACATACTAAGCAATGCTTTGGCGTGGTTCATTAACGTGCTTCTAAGCCAAAAACACGATAAAAGTTTTCAGTCGTTTGTTTTGCAACGACCTCTTCCTCTATTTGATATAGCTTAGCAATCGTTTGGCAAACATAAGGAAGTAATGACGGTTCATTTTTACGTGATTTAGGTTTTGGTTTAACAGTACGAGGGATTAAAAATGGCGCATCAGTTTCAATTAGTAAGCGTTCAAGTGGGATGCTTGGTATTAATTGTTGAAGCTCTTTACCGCGCCTTTCATCGCACACCCAACCTGTTATACCAATATACAGACCTAAATCTAAATATTGCTTTAGGGCTGCTGAGTTACCCGTGAAGCAATGAAGCACACCGCGAATATTAAACTCTCTTAGAATGCTCAGCATATCGTCACTTGCATCACGTTCATGCAAGTAAACAGGTAAATCTAATTTTTCAGCAAGCGCTAGGTGGCGTCTAAAAACATTACGCTGTACATCGCGTGGGGAAAAATCACGATTATAATCAAGCCCACACTCGCCAATGGCAACAACCTGTTGCTGACTGGCAAGCTCTGTTAATTGGCTTTCTAGCGAATCGGTCGCTGTTTTGGCATCATGAGGATGAATGCCTGCGGTTGAAAACTGTTGATAGGTTTTAGCAAGTGCTAAAGATTGTTCACTCGATAAAATGTCGCAACCAATAAGCAACATTCTTTCAACACCCGCGTTTTTAGCGCGGGTGATAACCTCTAAATGCTCATCATCAAACTGATGATTTGTTAAATTAACTCCAGCATCAACCAAAGAATAAGACATTACTTTGTTCGTTTAACGCGAATAGAGCGATTTTGACTATCTTTACTAAGTAAAAATGAGTTAAATACGCCTCGAGAAATGGTAATCGAATCTGACTCTTTTAAACGCATGCTATCAGAACCAATTTGTCGCCATTTTTGGTTATTATCTAAAGTAATAATCAGCTCGCCGTATGGGGCTTTATCAACAGACGTTATAATCGCTTTTATTTCACTGTCTTTTTCTGTGTGGTCTTCTTTATGCTCTAAGCCAAAATTGTCAGCTTTTGCCTTTGCTTGAATTGGTGCTGCAGCTACGACTTGAGGTACATTATTAGCGGTCGGTGGAGTGAGCGTTTTTGTTATTGTTGGCTTTGTTAATGATTTACCAGCAATTGTATTGTCATAGCAAAGTAATCGGTTAAAGTCGTTTTCAATAAAACTACATGCTTGTAAGGCCTGAACATTAAATTCTGTTTGCGCAGCAAATGTAGGCGCACTCAATAAAACGAGTAGTGAAAGTAGTTTTTTTTCATTTTATTCCTCAATTTCTTTTTGTGGTTTAGCGGTATAAAATTTTGCTAAAATTAGACCTAATTCAAACAAAAGAAGCATAGGTATCGCTAATAATGTTTGTGATAGTACATCGGGTGGTGTTAAAAACATCGCGATTACAAAAACACCCACGACGATATAAGGACGTTTTTCTTTTAAGCTTTCTATCGTTGCTGCACCACTCCAGCATAGCAGCATAATGGCCACTGGAATTTCAAATGCAACACCAAATGCAAA
Source organism: Pseudoalteromonas sp. BSi20652 (assembly GCF_000239855.1). Lineage (GTDB taxonomy): Bacteria > Pseudomonadota > Gammaproteobacteria > Enterobacterales > Alteromonadaceae > Pseudoalteromonas. Next base: position 59,668 of record NZ_BADT01000169.1, read on the forward strand.
AAACAGTTTTAACACAAACCCTAAATAGCTACTTATATCCGGCGCAAGAGTCATCATTTCTGGACCTACACTTGTAAAAAAGCCTAAAATAATCGGTAGTACCAGGAAGTAGCAAAATGCAATCCCACCATAAAATAATATTATACTTGATGCGAGGATTGGCATTAACATGCGTTTTTCGTGTTGATATAAACCGGGTGCTATAAACCCCCAAATTTGATGCAATATCCATGGAATCGACCCAAATAAAGCCACAAACAACGTTAACTTAAAGGGGGCAAAAAATGGTGCGGTTACATCAGTGGCAATCATGGTTGCAGTACTTGGCAAGTGAGCAACCAGCGGTGCTGCAACAAATGTGTATATATCGTTGGAGAAATATACTATTGCAAGAAAAATAACGAAAATGCTTAATAGTGCTTTTATAAGCCGATCTCGCAACTCAATCAGATGAGCTACAAACCCTGATTTTTCTTCCTCAGCCATTATTTTTTATACCATGTAGTAAGTTGACCACGAAGTGAGAAATTAATTTCACTTTTTTTCATCAATAGGGTGATTATTAGGTGTGTCAGTATGATTTTTTTTATAACTATGGGTTACTGATTGGGCTGCTTTTTGTAATTCACTCAATGAATCTTGTAGCTCAGGGCTTAAGTCTTTTAAATTTTGTTGCTCGGCTTTTTTTAGATTTTCGTGTAATTCGTGTACACGTAACTCTTCACTTATTTCAGCTTTTACTGAGTTAGCCAGAGATTTAGCTGTTTTTACCCAGCGGCTCACAGTTCTAATAGCCACTGGTAGGCGTTCAGGACCCAGCACAACTAAGCCAACAATAAAAACAATAACAAGCTCCCACATTCCCATACAAATTAAACCTTGTTACTGTCTTTAGTTTTTTCAGTATTAACTGATTCGCTTGGAGCGGAGCTTTCTGATTTTTGAATTTGTTCGGCTGCGTCTTTATCCGTACTTTTTTCATCAGACATTGCTTTTTTGAAGCCTTTAACTGCACCACCCAAATCACCACCAATACCGCGTAATTTCTTAGTGCCAAAAAGCAAAACTATAATTGCTAAAACAACCAATAATTGCCAAATACCTATAGAGCCCATGGTTTTCTCCAATCTATAAAATAATTAAATGTATATTTTAAATACTAATTATACGCCCACTAGCGTAAATAGCACTTAGTTTATTCGCTACACCATGCTGCTATAAAGGCAGCTGTAGAGCAGGTTATTGCAATACTTGCGGCTACCAAATCGTGTTGTAGGTAGCAAAGCGCCGAGATAATCATAGCAGCACTACCAAACAAACTTAACACTAAAGGTTTATGAGATGCCTTTTGTACCTGTATTTGTGTGTGTGGTGCACGCTTTAAATTTTGATAAATTAAATCAGGCAGTTCGGGCATTTTTTCTGCCCAAAAGGGCAAATTAGCATACATTTTTTTCAATACTGATAGCGGTCCAACTTGCTGCTTAACCCAATCTTCTAAAAACGGCTTTGCTGTTTTCCATAAATCTAATTGTGGATAGAGCTGTCGGCCTAAACCTTCGACATATAATAACGTTTTTTGCAGCAGTACTAACTGAGGCTGTACCTGCATATTAAAGCGGCGGGCAGTATTAAATAAATTAACGAGTACATGACCAAACGAAATTTCAGCAAGGGGCTTGTTAAATATAGGCTCGCAGACGGTGCGAATCGCAAATTCAAATTCTTCAATGCTTGTATCGTACGGAACCCAGCCTGAATCTACGTGTAACTGTGCAACTTGACGATAATCACGATTAAAAAAGGCGATAAAATTTTCAGCCAAATAGCGCTTATCTTCTTTGCTAAGTGTGCCAACAATACCGCAGTCGATACCTATATATTTAGGGTTTTCAGGATGCTCACGCGATACGAAAATATTACCAGGGTGCATATCAGCATGAAAAAAGCTGTCTCTGAACACTTGTGTAAAAAAGACTTCTACACCGCGTTCTGCAAGTAATTTCATATTTGTGTTTTGTGCCAGTAATGCATCCGTATCAGAGACAGGTATACCGTAAATACGCTCCATTACTAATATATTATGTCGGCTATAGTCGCTATAAACTGCAGGGATATAAAGCGAGTCAGAGTCTTCGAAGTTACGTTTTAGTTGAATGCCGTTAGCACCTTCTCGCATTAAGTCGAGCTCATCAAGCAGTGTTTTTTTATATTCTTTAACCACTTCCACTGGGCGTAGGCGTTTTGATTCGTTATGTACTTTTGCAAGTGCCTTGGCGAGTTTTTCCATTAACGCTAAATCAGCATTAATTTGCTCGTAAATATTGGGTCTAATAACCTTAATGACTACATCTTGCTCAATGTTTTGCTCATCAATAAGCTTTGCTGTATGTACTTGCGCTATAGATGCAGAGGCCAGCGGAGTTTGTGAAAATTCACTAAACAGTTCGCTAATATCATTAATATCGAGTGCTTGTTCAATTATTTTTTGTGCAAGTTCGCCTTCAAATGGCTGAACTTGATCTTGTAAAAACGCAAGCTCTAAAGCGATATCATGAGGAAGTAAATCACGACGAGTAGAGAGCATTTGGCCAAATTTGATCCAAACAGGACCAAGCTCTTGTAGTGCCAAACGTAAGCGTAGTCCTGCAGGTTTTTCTTTGTGCTGATTACGCAGCCAAAACAAACTGCCACGAGCTACTTTACCAAACCAAGGTATTTTATGTTTTGGAATTAGCTCGTCTAGCCCATAGCTAAGTAACGTTTTGGTGATGTTATATAAACGTGCAGTCGACACAAAAAATCCTTAGCGGGTGTTTGAAGGGAAAAAAGAGTTTAACAGGGTATTTATACGCTGCTCAACTGCAGCGACTTGACCTTTGAGTTCTCTATTTTTTTGTTTAAATTGCTCAAGTTCTAATGGATGAATAGTAATTGCGAGCTCATCTTGGCATAAACTTGTAAGCATGGTACTTATTTTAGTATTGGTTTTGCTGCTCGTTTGTTTTAGTTTTTTTAAGTGCAGATATAACTGCTGAGCGGGGGTATCGCCAATGTATCTAGAGAGCTGTTCAGGCCAATCAATATCAATGCCTGAAAACGCATTACTATAAGTTTGCGCAATATTTAAATCGCCTTGTAAGTCGAGCTTATCTTGACGAATTAATTGGGTAAGCATAGCTGGGTTTTTAAGCGCTAAAAGTGTGTCTATATCTGCGCTGATCATACAATTTGCGCTTTCGTTACTTTGAGTGCTGTATAAGTGTAATTGCTCAGCGCTATAAACAAGTTGAATGCTTTGTTGCCAATCTCTTATTTCAACCACTAAACGCTGATGTTTAACTGTGCCTAGCTTTTGAGATAATTGTGGGTCGAGGCTAAGTGCTTGATTTAGTATGCGCTCAATAAGCGAAAGTACAAAATTAGGTAACATAAAAAGTTCAGATGGCATTGCATCGTTATTACTTTTTGTTATTTTCTCAAGCGCCATAACTACTAGCCTTAGTATTTAAAACCACGATGAAGTGCAACAATACCACCGGTAAGGTTTTGATATGTTGTTTGTTCAAAACCAGCATCATCCATCATTGCTTTTAAAGTATCTTGATCGGGATGCATGCGAATTGATTCAGCTAAATATTTATACGATTCACTGTCGTTAGCAACTAGCTTGCCCATTGTTGGTAATAAATTGAATGAGTAAAAATCGTAAGCTTTGCTAAGTACTTCATGCTCAGGCTTAGAAAATTCTAATACGAGTAAACGACCACCTGGCTTTAAAATTCGGTACATAGAACGAAGCGCTTTGTCTTTATCGGTTACATTACGCAAACCAAAAGCAATAGTGATCACATCAAAGCTGTTATCTGGGAATGGCAGCATTTCGGCATTCATTTGTACGTAGTCAATATTGCCTACTAACCCAAGGTTGTGCAGTTTTTCACGGCCAACTTTAAGCATTGATGAGTTGATATCACCTAAAACAACTTGACCTGTTTCGCCCACTAACTGGCTAAATTTAGCGGTTAAGTCGCCTGTACCGCCAGCTAAGTCAAGTACATGATGACCTTTGCGAACACCAGAGCTGGCAATTGTTTGACGTTTCCATAAGCGATGCACACCAAAAGACATTAAATCATTCATTACATCGTATTTTGCTGCGACTGAGTGAAATACGTCTGCAACCATTGAGGCTTTCTCGTTCTCGGCTACTGTTTTATAGCCAAAATGCGTTGTTTTTTCAGGTGTTTCGTTCATGATCAATCTCTATCGTGGCAATAAACACTAGTGTACTTTATTGTGTACTGCAGGCGCAATTTGAATATGATTTATCAGGTGACTTATTGCCCTGCGGTAAAGCAGCTTTGCCCAAGTGAGCGTGCTTTAAAGGCGGCTTGAGATGCTTTTTTGGCTAGCTGATTAAAATCATCCAACTTATCATGTTGCGCAATACCTAACGATAAATTAATTGTAGGAAGTTTTGCGCCTGTTTTTGAGCTAACAAAACGCAGCTTTTCTACGCCATTACGTACTTTTTCAGCAATTACGTTAGCCGTATTAGGATCAATATCAGCTAATAGTACGGTGAATTGAGCTTTAGCTGTGCGCCCCGGTAGACCACTTTGAAATACGTATTTTTGAACTTGCTTTGCTACTTTATTTAAAATAACTTCGCCAATAATATCGCCGTAGTTATCAACAAAGTGATCTAAGTTGTCAATTTGAATCGCTATTGCACAAATAGACTTTTGTTGATTAGTCCACACTTGGGTTTGTTGCGTTAAATAATGGCGCTTATAAAGCCCTGTTTGGCTATCAATAATATGTTGCTTACGTAGCTGAGTTAGCTGCTTTTGTGTTTTATTGTGCAATTGCTTAGCTTTACTAAGTTCTTGCTTAAACTGCTTGTGTTGGTTGAGTAATTCGACAGTTTGGCTATTAAGCAACTCAAGCGCTTGGCGGCTTTGTTCTATGTTGTTTTCATCCAGCGTATGTACACATTCACTTACTTGGCCTGCAAAACGCATAATTTGTTTTTCTGTATTTTCTGCATTTTTAGAAAGTGAGTTTATTACACCGTCTACGTTTTGAATCATCGACACTTGTGTTGTGTGTCCTGCATTTAAAAATTCAAAATATAATTGTTCAATTAATACGCTATCAATATTTTCATCAGTTGCTATGGCACGATCTAATGCTTTATTTAGCTTTACATCTACTTGGCTTGTATAAGTATATATAACTTGATAATTCAGCGGCGTAGGTGGGAGTGCATAACGCTCTAAAAAAACACACACTTTAGTCATTTTTTCTTGAGCAATAGCCATGGAATCATGGAACATCATTTTTTATATACCAACTAAGTACGCATAAGTGCAAATTTAAATATCTCATTCCATGAGGCGGTTATGCGTCCGAGCTATTTATTATTTTTACTACAGTAATCGTTATGTGCGTCATTTAAAAGTAAAAACAGAAGTAAGGGAACTTAAATTTCATTTTAGCGGCTTGATAGCTGTTTTTCTCATCAATTAAGCTTATTATTGACTCTGTTAGTGTCGCTTATCACTTTAATACACTTGTTTTTAGTAAAGTTTATTAATTAAAGTTGGTCTCATTTACTTGCTATTTATTTAGCCTGCGATAGCTTTGTGAAATTAATAACACTGCTAAGTTACATTATAATGAATCATTTTTTTATTAAGCCACTTCGTCAATCTTTATTTGGTATCACCGTTTTGTGCTCATTAAGTGCATGCCAAGTGACAATGCCAAATCCCGATCAACAATTTACTCAGGTAGCTAAAAGTATTGTTGATTACAGAGCAAGTGTAAATCCTTATAGCAATACAGAAGGTGTTAAAGGCTATTTGTTACCAAATTTATCAGCTGAATTTTTGGCACAAAAATATAAAAGTAAAGTGCGTCTACTTGCAGACCTAGACTCAGTTAACATTGCAAAGTTAAGTGACGAAAATCAAATTAACTTCAATATAATTCGAGCTCAAGTGCAAAACAGTGTCGATGAATATGCATTTAATGCGCACTATATGCCGCTCACCTCTGAATATGGGTTTCATTCTGGTTTGTCGTACATAATAAACAGCTCTCAATATAAAAACCCGGAAGATTACCAAATGTATCTTGCACGATTGGCGCAAGTTCCACGCTTTTTTGAGCAAAACATGTATTGGATGAAAAGAGGGCTTGATACAGGGCTTACTCAACCTAAGGCTGTATTGGAAGGTTATGAAGATTCAATTAATGCTTATATTGTTGACGATGTAACTACATCTGAGTTTTATAAACCTTTTTTAACTAATACAGCAGGTTTGAGTGTCAGTGAATTTAAAGCGCTACAACAAAAAGCTAAAAACATTATAAAAAAAGAGGTTATACAGTCTTATAAAAATTACTTAGTGTTTTTCACACAGCAGTATCGACCTAATGCACGCACAAGTATTGGCATATCAGAAACCCCTAATGGCGAGGCCTTTTATAAAAACAGAGCTAAGTATTACACCACTACCGACATGACACCAAAAGAGATCCACGAGCTAGGCTTAAAAGAAGTTGCTCGTATTCGTGGTGAAATGGAAGACGTAATAGCAGAGGTAGGTTTTAAAGGCACGTTTGCCGAATTTATCCACTTTTTACGTACCGATCCACAATTTTATGCCACAACACCAGAGCAACTTTTAAAAGAAGCAGCTTATATCGCTAAAAAAATGGATGCACAACTGCCTAAGTTATTTCATACCTTACCGCGCAAACCTTATGGTGTAGCACCTGTGCCAGCCAGTATTGCTCCTAAATACACAACAGGACGATACTCTGGCTCTAATCGAGATGATGAAGCAGGGTATTATTGGGTAAATACTTACGCTTTGGATAAGCGTCCTTTGTATGTTTTAGAGGCGTTGACTCTACACGAAGCTGTACCAGGTCATCATTTACAAATATCACTCAATGCAGAGCTAGAAAGCCTACCTAGTTATCGTCGTGATGCTTATCTTTCGGCATTTGGTGAAGGTTGGGGGCTTTATTCAGAATACTTAGGAATTGAAGCTGGCTTTTATGAAAATCCATACAGTCGATTTGGTCGTTTAACGTATGAAATGTGGCGAGCGGCACGTTTAGTTGTTGATACGGGTATGCATATGTATGGCTGGAGTCGCCAGCGTGCCATGAACTTTATGAGCGAAAACACAGCACTTTCGCTGCATAACGTTAAAACAGAAACCGATCGTTATATAACATGGCCTGCACAGGCGCTTTCGTACAAAATAGGTGAGCTTACTATTAAGCGTTTACGGGCTGAGGCAGAACATACACTAGGGAAAAGCTTTGATATTCGTGAATTTCATCATCAAATATTACGTCATGGTTCAGTGCCTTTATCAGTGCTAGAAACACAAGTACGCATGTATATAAAAAATGAATCAGTTAAGCTGCAGAGTAAATAAGTATAATTTTAAAAAATAGGTACTGAGTTGTTTTTATAGCTATTTAAGTTACTGGTGTGTTGGTAAGTATTTATTTAGGCAAGCAGGTTAGTAATTATGATGAGTCATTTAGTTCATTTAAACGGTCAGTATTTATTAGGTATTATTTTAAAAATCACCAAGGGTCATAAATGAGCAATTTTATAATGTTTAGTATCGATATATTTGCAAGTATGTTTATAGTTGTACTCGGGTTCGTTGTGCTTACTGTTATTATTTTTTATATTCGAGATGTAACGCAAACAAAGCATGCTATTAGACGTAATTACCCTGTTATTGGTCGCTTTCGATATTTTTTTGAACGCCAAGGGGAGTTTTTTAGACAGTACTTTTTTGCTCAAGATAGAGAAGAAATGCCGTTTAACCGCGCAGAGCGAAGCTGGGTTTATCGTGCCGCAAAAGATGTTGATCGTACGGCTGCGTTTGGTTCTACGCAAAGCTTAGAAGTAACAGGTACGGTTATGTTTATGAACTGTGCTTTTCCTACTCTAGATGAAGAGGCACTCGACCCTAGTAATGTCACTTTGGGTCCATACTGTAAAACACCTTATACAACTAATTCGTTATTCAATGTATCGGGTATGAGTTTTGGTGCGCTTTCAAAGCCAGCTGTACGAGCCTTATCAAAAGGGGCAAAACTAGCAGGTTGTTGGATGAACACCGGTGAAGGGGGGTTAAGCCCTTACCATTTGGAAGGGGGGGCTGATATCGTTTTCCAAATTGGTACCGCTAAATATGGGGTACGAGACGAGCATGGTAATTTAAGTACTGAAAAACTTAAAGAAATAGCGGCTCACGAACAAGTAAAAATGTTTGAACTTAAAATGAGCCAAGGTGCAAAACCAGGTAAAGGCGGGATGTTACCAGGGCGCAAAGTTAACGCCGAAATAGCTAAAATTAGGGGTATACCAGAAGGGCAAGATTCTATTAGCCCCAATGGTCATCCTGAAATTAAAAATCCAGCCGATATTCTCGATATGATTGCCACTGTACGTAACGCGACAGGTAAGCCTACAGGGTTTAAAGCGGTAATTGGTGCCTATGGATGGTTAGAAACGTTGTTCGCTGAGATAAATCACCGTGGGATAGAGTCAGCGCCTGACTTTATTACCATAGATAGTGCTGATGGGGGGACGGGTGCAGCACCGCAACCGCTTATGGACTCGGTCGGTTTACCACTGCGTGAAAGTTTACCGCTTGTGGTTAACATGCTTGAAAAACATGGGCTGCGAGAGCGTATTAAAATAATCGCCTCAGGTAAATTAATTGTTCCGTCAAAAGTTGCCTGGGCGTTAGCACTGGGTGCTGATTTTGTTGTATCGGCACGTGGTCATATGTTTGCACTGGGCTGTATTCAGGCAATGCAATGTAATAAAGATACCTGTCCAACCGGGATCACTACACATAATGAGCGTTTGCAACGCGGCTTAAATGTAGCTGATAAAGCGCAGCGAGTAGCTAACTATAATAAATACATTCATTACGGAGCTGGGCTAATAGCCCATTCTTGTGGTGTAACTAGTGCACGCGAATTAAAACGTGAGCATGTACGTATAGTGCAAGAAAGCGGTTTATCAGAACCGCTTGATAAAATTTACGAAAACTACAAGTAAGCTTTAACTAACTAAAAAAGGCGCTAATAGCGCCTTTTTTAGTGTTTTTAGTTTAATTGGCTTATTAATAAACTAAAAAATGCTTCTTTGTTGTCGCATGTTTGGGCATTCAAAATAAGTTGCTCGCCTAGTGCTAATGTTTGTTGTTGCACTATAAGACGCGCCTTCTCATCACCAATACTATCTATATCGGTTACATGTGCGAGCCCTATGGTGCGCCTAATTAACTCAGCACCACAATAACCAATGGCGTCTTGTAGTACCCCTTTTATAAAGTATTCACCGTAGCCTGTAACCTTTAGCGAATTATCAGTAGTGTGATCATTTATAAGCGTAAGCCAATGTTGTTCAAATAAGGTATAGCATTCAACAAGGGTGCTTAATAAGTGGGTTTGGTAATTACGACGAGCCACAAAATCTTCAATATGCCCGTATTGTGCGCAGTAATTTAAAAGTAAATTACCAATAAAAGATCCAATATCGAACCCAGCAGGACCAAAAAAACCAAACTCAGGATCGATCATCTTTGTATTATTA
>NZ_BADT01000168.1 GCF_000239855.1 Pseudoalteromonas sp. BSi20652
TATAAAAATAAATTTAAGTCTTAATGTATGAGGCATTTTATTGAACCCACACCAACCTATACTTTTAAAAAGCCTTAGTATTATAAAACCTAATTTTCATGCATTTACTGCTCGCTTTCATAATAAATTAGCTGAATCCAATATAATAATGGAGCCTTTATCAGCGGCGCAATTTAACGAAAAAAGTTATACTTTATACTGTATTTTAGAGCGCATAATTAAAAACATTGATAATCCATCGTCTGTTGCTCCTTTCTTAGCCCATCACTTACAATTTTTAACTAAACGAAATGTTCATCAAGCTGATATAAAAATATTATGCGATGCTTTTTATAGCACTTTAGAAGAACACCTTGGACGTTTATTTAATAAAGAAAGGCAGAATGCGTGGTTAGATGTTTTGAAATTTTTTGAAAACTTTGCAAACAATAAGCTTTTTAATATTTCTAACGTTATTTCGTTTGAGCAACGAGTAAATCAAAAGCGCTTAGGTGATGTTTAATAAAGGTGTTTAGCAGTCTATTTAAGTAAATAAGCTTTTGCTTTACGTCATTTAATAATATTAAATTTATTCGGATATTTACTTCTCTATGCTTAACGACCTCCTTGTTAAAGAAACGATCTACTCGTTATACATACACGTATAAATTTTTATTTTTGGCTTTCTTATGAAAAATTACAAAACGCTTAAGTTTATTCTAGGCGATCAACTCAACCCTTCTCATTCATGGTTTAAACAAAAAGACGATGACACGCTATATCTCATTGCTGAATTAAAACAAGAAACCGATTACGTTACACATCATATTCAAAAACTATGCGCCTTTTTTAATGCGATGGAAAAATTTGCTGCAGCGTTAACAACAGCAGGATTTAATGTTTTACATTTAACACTAGACGAGACGCAACATGATAAAAACTTACCTGAACTGCTAAGCAGAATAGCCACTGAGTTTCGCTGTTCCAACATTGAATATCAATACCCCGACGAGTACAGATTAAAGTCTCAACTCGCTGATTTTAAAAATGCCAGCTCATTTAACGTTACTGCAACTGATTCAGAACATTTTTTATTACCGTTCTCCGATATACAAAAACGTTTCAAAAAAGATAAGCACGTCACTATGGAGCATTTTTACCGTGCTATGCGTAAACAATACAATCTACTAATGGAGGGCGATAAGCCATTAGGGGAAAAGTGGAACTTCGATAGCAATAATCGTAATAAGTTTTCTAAACAAGATTTAAGCAATATTCCTGCACCTAAACTATTTAAAAACGATGTAAGTAGCATTGTTTCTCGATTGAAAAAACACAACATCGCTTATTTTGGTGAAATTGATCAACACGCACTTGAGTGGTCAACAACCCGTAAGCAAGCCATTGAGTCTCTAGAATATTTTTGTAAGCATCTACTAGTCAATTTTGGAAAGTTTCAAGATGCGATGACAGATCAAAGCAATGACAACACGAGCTTGTATCATAGCCGCCTTTCCTTTGCGTTGAATACAAAACTGCTTCACCCACTATATGTTATAAAACGCGTAATAAGCGAATTTGAGCAAAGATCGGATGAAATTTCACTGTCGCAAGTTGAAGGATTTACCCGACAAATACTCGGGTGGCGAGAATACGTACGTGCTGTTTATTGGGTTAATATGCCCGACTACGCGACTAAAAACCAATTAAAAGCCAGTAACAAGCTTCCTAAATATTTTTGGAATGGTGAAACAAAAATGAATTGCTTGAGTCATTCGCTTAAACAAAGCCTAGAAACTGCTTACGCTCACCATATTCAACGCTTAATGATTATTGGTAACTTTTGCTTGCTTAGTGCGATAGATCCAGATGAAGTCGATGGTTGGTACTTAGGTGTATATATTGATGCCATTGAATGGGTAGAAATGCCTAATACACGCGGCATGAGTCAATTCGCAGACGATGGGATTATTGCAACTAAGCCTTACGCAGCAAGTGGTAACTACGTTAATAAAATGAGCGACTACTGTAAAAACTGCCAATACGATGTTAAACAAAAAGTGGGAGGTAATGCGTGTCCATTAAATAGTCTTTACTGGCACTTTATGGATAGGCATAGGGGGAGACTAGAAAAAAATCCCCGTATAGGTATGGTGTATAGAAATTGGGATAAGCAAAATAAAACTCTTCAAGAGCAAACTATTCAACAAGCAACTGACTACCTTAATAACTTAGAGTCCCTTTAAAAAAACCGCCTCAAATGAGGCGGCTAAATAATCAGGGGAAACTAATGGTTAAACTTTATTTACCTTCGAGCAAATTACCACTACCAATTTCAATTTTACGTGGTTTAAGTGCGTCTGGGATTTCACGCTGTAACTCTATGCTCAATAAGCCATTAGCTAAATCGGCACCAAGTACTTTTACATGATCTCCAAGTTGGAATTTACGCTCAAAGTTACGCTCTGCTATACCTTGATGAATAAACTTACGTTCATTATTTCCATCTTTGTTAGCTTTGATGCCTGCAACTTTTAATGTGTTGTTTTCTGACTCTATAGTCAATTCGTTATCGCTAAAGCCAGCAACAGCCATAGTGATTCTGTATTTGTCTTTATCGAGTGCTTCTATATTGTAGGGAGGAAAACTTGGCTGCTTGTCTGAACTCGCTGCCGCATCCATAAGTGATGCTAAATGTTCGAAACCGATAAATGAACGATAAAGTGGTGATAAGTCTACTGTACGCATAATAATATCCTCATATTTAAGCGATATTTTGCATGAACCTTTCTATTGAACAAGCTCAAGCAAAGTTTAATTGATAATATAATTTTAATATAAAATTAAGTTTTTAAGTTTAATCTAGGACCCATCAGGCGTCCTACTAATCTATATATGCACGGTAAAATTATTTTCAAGTAAATAATTTAAAAATATTAGACACGCATAATCAATGCGTGCCTAATGAGTTATTCCGTTAATGTACCTCGAATTGGATAATCGTTTTCACGGACAAACTTAATACCCGAAAGTAAATCGTTTAAATCTGGTCTTGAAAATGGCGCATTTGATTTATCAACAATTTGAATTTGGTCTTGCTCATTAACAATCAAAATAGCTGGCTCAGCAAATGGATGGTCGGTTTCATTTTCATTGCGAGGCTCGCTAATATATAAACCCAAATCCGTCATTTGAATTAGCGATAAACCGCTAAATAGTGGAAAATTTACATCTAAGTCTTTTAAGTGCTCAGTTAATTGCGCATGACTGTCACCGCTTAAGGCCGCAAGTTCAACACCTGCATCGGTAAATTGATCTTTCATTTTTGCTAGTGCATTTAGTTGCTTAGTACACAATGGACAATGCTTACCGCGATAAATAACAATCATCTTCCAGGGTAAATCGGTTTGTCTAACAGTAATGTCAGCGTTGTTATTTTCACTATCTTTAACTCTTAGTGAAGGCATTTTCATTGCAGGTTGTAAGTTATTACTCATAATCATGTTGTCCTTTAAAAAGTTAAATAATCTAATTGGCCGGTTTACATAATAGAGTTTAGGGTTAAACTTAAAAATTCAACCGCAGAAATGTAATCAAGCTTACAAAACGAAGGAAAATAGGTGTAAATAATACGAGCGCATCAATAAATGTAAGCTTAGCAATGCGAGTCTTTACCTAGTGAGTACTTTGTATTAGTGTAATTTATTTTAGATAAATGATGCACCAGCGCCCTATTTTAAATTTACCACTTATGAATTAACAGGCTAAAAAAAGCGAGTATTGCACAGCTCAGTACTAAAAAAGCCCAATTGACAAAATATTATTTAAGGTTCTGATATAATTGAAATTGTTATCGCTTTAGTTATAAATTAAATATAGGCCACTCAATTTATCAACGATGTAAACTTCTCCGTATGAGTCATGTGAAGAATAAGAATTTTAACAGATTATAAAGTAAGCGCATTTCCAACTTATTACGTAAAAATTTAATATTACAAATTTATTCGCGTTCAATGGGCGACTCAAATCAGTTATGCATTACAGTTAGATTGTGGAAGATGACGTTATATTTAATCCTCGCTTTACACATGCTCTGCATCATATAAATAGAACAACATAATCGGTTTTTTGCGCTTTAAAATATTTTTTAATCATTTAAACTAAATTTATTCAAATAAAGGAGAATACTATGCTTACAGTAATTTTTGGTCGTGAAGGCTGTCCATTTTGTGTGCGTGCAAAAGATGTAGCAGAGCAACTGGCTAATGAGCGTGATGACTTTAAATTTCGATATATCGACATCATCAAAGAAGGCATCAGTAAAGTTGATCTTGAAAAGTCAGCCGGCAAACCTTGCCCGACAGTCCCACAAATTTTTATTGACCAAAACCACATTGGTGGATTTACAGAATTTGAAGCTTATGCAAAAGAAAACCTAGGCCTTTATAAATAACTCTTAATAAGTTCTGTATCTAATATGTTAACCAGTTTAATAACCACATAATTAAACTGGTTAAATTTCAATCAACATCAAATACATACAAATTAGTTGTAATTTATACAAGCATTTGCATCGTGAATCCTATATAATGCGCGCCTCTTTAAATTCGTTGAGGCGTATTAATGTCAGAACCAGTCACGTTTGAATCTCTAAATCTTTCTCCTGCAATTTTGAAGGCAGTTGAAGAGTTGGGTTACAAGACACCATCTGAAATCCAAGCTCAATGTATACCGTTATTGCTAGAAAGAAAGGACGTACTGGGACTAGCTCAAACGGGTACAGGTAAAACCGCAGCATTCGCACTGCCATTATTAAATAATATTGATCCATCTGTAAAACAGCCACAGATACTTGTACTTGCACCTACACGCGAACTTGCAATCCAAGTTGCTGAGGCGTTCGAACAATTTTCTAAACATATTCGTGGTGTTGAAGTATTGGCACTTTATGGTGGCCAAAGCTACAGCATCCAATTAAGCGCACTTCGTCGTGGCGCACAGGTTATTGTTGCAACACCAGGTCGTTTAATCGACCACATTAACCGTGGTACTATCAAGTTCGATGCGCTACAAGCACTTGTACTTGATGAAGCCGATGAAATGTTACGTATGGGCTTTATCGATGATGTAGAAAGCATCATGGAAAAAACGCCGCGTGAAAAGCAAACATGCCTTTTCTCTGCGACTATGCCTAAGCAAATTCAAAACATCAGCAGCCGTTATATGAATAACCCTGAACAGGTTCATATTTCAGCGCGCAACTCTACAGTATCATCTGTTGAGCAAGTATTTTGGAATGCAAGCGTACATAAAAATAAAGCAATTGTTCGCTTTTTAGAAGCAGAACAATATGAAGGTGCCATTGTTTTCGTACGTACGCGTAACGATACAGTACAACTTGCTGAACTATTAGAGCGCGAAGGTTTCTCTGCTGCTCCACTTAACGGTGATATGAACCAGCAAGCACGTGAACGCACTGTAGAACGCTTAAAAAGCGGCATGCTTAATGTTGTTATTGCAACAGACGTAGCAGCACGTGGTCTAGATGTTGACCGTTTAAGCCTTGTAATCAACTACGACATTCCACAAGATTCTGAAGCCTACGTTCACCGTATCGGCCGTACAGGTCGTGCTGGTCGTACTGGTAAAGCAATTTTATTCGTAAAACATAACGAACGTTATTTACTTAAAAATATCATTCGTCATACGAAATCTGAAATTGCGCAAGTTGAATTGCCAACTGCAAAAATTGTTGAAGAAAAACGTATCGAAGCGTTACAAGCAAAGTTATCTATTGCGCTTGAAAACAAAGACATTACGTTCTTTAACGATGTGGCTACTAACATGGCTGAAAAACTTGACCTTCCACTTGAAAGCTTAGCGGGTGCGTTACTGTGTTTAGCACAACAACAGTCACCAATAAAAGTTGAAGAAGTTAAGATTCAACCTCGCGAACGTAACGAACGTAATGATCGCAGCCCTCGTGACCGTAACGATCGCGGTGACCGTGGACGTCGTAACGAACGTGGTGGCGAACGTGGTGGCGAACGCGCTGAGCGTAAACCTCGCGAACGTAACAGCCGTGATGCAGGCCCTATGGATACTTACCGTATCGAAGTAGGTCGTGAACACGGTGTTCAGGTTAAAAACATTGTTGGCGCTATTGCTAACGAAGCTGACATCTCAAGCAAGTTTATTGGTGATATTCGTTTACACGATAACCACAGTACGGTTCAGTTGCCGCAAAACATGCCTAAAGATGTACTTGATCATTTCCAAAAAGTGTTTATTTGTAAACGCCCTATGGGCTTAACAATTACACAAGATCAAGGCCCTGCTGAACCACGTGCTGAGCGCTCTGAGCGTCCAGCTGGTGATAAGAAACGCAGCTTTAATAAAGATGACAGTGCACGCGGTGATAAGCGCAGCGGTCCTCGCAAAGAACGTCGCCCAGTAAGCTTTACAACGCCGAAATAAGCAACGCTTCTTTAATAAAAAACCTTGCCACGTAAGTGAGCAAGGTTTTTTTGTGTCTAAAATTTATTTTAAAAGTAGAATCAACGTAATAACCTATTTTATGAGCACAAAAAAACACGAGTGCACTGAGCTGATCGTGTTTTTATTTTATTCAAAAGAGTTACTAAGTGAGTGCTTTAACTTCTTCCCACAAGCGTGCAACTAATGTCTTATCTTCTTCGTTAAGCTCGCCGTTGTGATATGCTTTAACTAAGCTTTGCTCTACAGTTTCGTTTAGCTCATCTATACTAATTGTCAGCTTTTCTACTTCGGCATAGCCGACTGCAAGATCAAAATGACCTCGTAAATAGCCGCCTGCAAATAACTCATCGTCAGTTGCTTTTATTACTAAATCATCGAAGTACTGTTGGGCTGCATCGATATAGTTCACTAAACTCATTTATTAATCTCCTGGTTTTGCAAAGCACCTGTATTTTCAATGTTTGGGTGCCCTACTGCATACATAATATGGTCGTTAAATCCGGTGGTTACTTTCACATAACCGGTTAATTCATCATCTAATTCGCCGTCGCCTGTATCACAAATAAGGGGCCGACCGTTAAGCGCTTGTAGCTTTGTTTTTGTTGCTACTACAATGATATTTTCTTTGCCAATTGCGCGTATAAGCACAGGACTCAATTGCTGGTTACCGCGGCCAAATATATGCCCTTGCCCGCCAATGAGCGTAATGACTAACTTAGTACTTTGTTCATGTGTAAGCTCAAGTAATTGCGCAGCCGTTAAATCTTGGGCAACTAAGGTTTGATCTTTTATTAAATCAACGCCAAGCAACGTATTCTCAAGTCCCATTTCTTCCATTATGGCTTCAACCGTTGAGCCACTACCCATAATATAAAATGTGTCTTCATCCATTTGCGATACAACATGCGCTGCAATATCAGCGAGTACTAATTCGTCGGTTTCTTTACCGCCATTTTTAACCGCTTGCATATAGCGTACTTCGCTTGGGGTTTGCATTTCGCCGTAACGTTTTGCTTTTACCGTGCCTTGTCTAAAGGCATCTTCATCTATATCCATTACATCTGCATCAGCCAAGGTAACTAACTCCCCCTTAACCAGCATTTCGACTACGCGCCCTGCAGCTTTAGGTGTAATAGCGTAAACGCCAGAGTGAATTTTACAGCCTGCAGGAATGCCAAGTACGGGAACGGTATCCTCTATTGCATGGCAAATATTACGCGCTGTACCATCGCCTCCAGCAAATAAAACTAAATCAACGCCTAAGCCTTTAAGTGTTTTTGCTGCTTGTTCTGTGTCATCTGGGGTCGTTATTACTGCAGTGTTATATACAACCTCCACATTAAAGCCCAAAGCTTTTGCTGTTTGCTCACCCATGTCACCGTTAACAGTATAAATAGCTAAGCGCTCTTTATAAGGCAATAGCACTTCAAGCGCTGCCTTTGTGCGGCTATTTGCTTTTGGTTCTGCACCTAATTCGATTGCTTTAGCGGCTGTGTGTTCGCCATCACTGCCTTTTAAAGCAACTGTTCCGCCTAAACCCGCTACTGGGTTTACAATTAAACCTAATCTAAACGCCATTACAAAGCTCCTTCGAATGTTGCCAATTAAATTGCTGCGCTGTTAATGGCCAAGGTGTATTATAAAAATCAGAGAGTGCTTTTAAAAGTGACTCTGTACGAGAGTTAAAGCCATTTTCGATAACCGATAATACACGTGTATGTACTCGCTGCTGAAAGTCAAATCGACATGATTGCTCGCCGTTTAAGTTATCCACCGACACATTAAAAGTAAACCCTGCTGCAGCGCTTAATAACCACTCTATAGCTTGAGGCTTTACTTCTACGTTTTCAAACTCAGCTTGTTTTTGTTTGTCGCGCCCATCTGGGCAGTACCAATATCCATAATCTTCTAATAATCGACGTTCATCACCGGCCACCAGCCAGTGTGCAACCTCATGTAATGCACTTGCATAAAAACCATGCGCAAATACAACCTGGTGATATGACACATGCTTTGTTGCAGGAAGATACACAGGTTCGCAATCGCCTTTTATCAATCGTGTATTATGACTTTGATAAAAAGTGTGTGCAAAAATTGAAATTAGATCTGCTATTTGATGCATAAAATTGGGTTAATTCGCCTCGGTTACAGCGCTATTTTGCGCACTAAAAACGAGACGAATTGTACGGGCTTTTACAGCTAAAGTAAAAATAAGGCGTGGTAGGAAAATATAAGCAGAGTAATCTTTCACTATATTGATATTTTTAATAATACTTAAACAGTAAAGCGTATTTGCAAGCTGCTTGCGTTCAGCTTTTTCACTTGGGCTTTATTAGTTAAGCTAACTAACATATCGTAACGTTTACGAAGAGAGTATATGTCAAACATACCGACGACATTCAAAACAATCAGTACAGTGCGAATCGACCCAAAAGCTCTGGGCGTGTTGACCTTTCGAGGTTAAGTTTGTAGCAATGTGTTTGGCTTTTAGGCAAGGCAGAGTCTATGTAGTTTGGTTGCTCCCCATAAATAAACGATAACGACGTATAAATGCCAAACACGCGCTACCCGAAGGGGTTTGCCTAGGGGCAATTTAATCTTTATTGCCAACATGGATGTAAGCCAGTAGTGTAACGCAGGAGAAGTTACCGAGCCCACTAGGTTATAAATCTCGCGCCGCGATTAAATAGTCCCTAGATCGAACAAACTTTAATCCTGAAAGGTCAACACGCCCTCGTATTTCAAACCAATATACTGCCCTTTGGCCAAAAGATGAATGCCTTAGAGCAAATCCCATACTGCTACTCAATATCAATATAAAGTAACCAAGGATAAATAGCATAGCTTTGCTTTTTTATCTCAGCCAATATTACCGTATTAGAGAAATATTTAAGGCTCAAGTAACACCAGTGCCTACTCTTTATCGCTTCTATTGTTACTGAGATATTGGTAGTTATCGGTTTGTTGCCATACTTTGGGTAGTTTAGATAAATGAACTGGCTATTTTTAATTTATGACTTTAATGCTAAAAACATACAGTGTAAAAGCACTAATTATGCAGGCGTTCCTGCTTCATCACACTCTACAATATCGCTTTCGGTTAACGCTTGTGTAATCCAATTTTGTAACACTGAGCAACTCATAACATGCTCACTGTATCGATTAGCTTGATCAGACAAATTAACTTGGTAAGTTTTTAAACGCAAAACGATAGGCGCATACATAGCATCAACAATACTAAATTCACCAAATAACCATTCTTTGGGGTAAATAATTTGTTGTTGGCTAAATATTTCATCAATGCGGGCAATGTCTTTTTTCGCTGCGTCAGACAGTGTAAGTACGCGTGTAGCGCGAATATTCATTGGCATTTCGCTGCGCAGTGCCATAAAGCCTGAATGCATTTCGGCGCTTAATGCACGTGCTTTAGCTCGATGAGCTATATTCTTTGGCCACCCAGCGCCCGATAAGTAAGCATCACTTATGTATTCACAAATCGCTAATGAGTCCCAAACAGCTAAATCATCATCAATAAGTGCAGGTACTTTTTGCACTGTAAAATGCTTTTTCAGTTCGTCGTAAAAGTGGGCCGTATCAAGTACGAGCTGAGTTTCTTCAAACTGTATATTAAATTTACTCATTAAATACCAAGCGCGAAGCGACCAACTTGAGTAATTTTTGTTTCCAATAAATAAATGCATTTTAAACTCTCAATGTGTAGATAAACTTAATATACCTACAAGTGAGCAATAACTCATCAATACTTTGATGTTAATAAGTTATTTTAGTTTTCAATGCCCTTTGCCTTTAACTGCTTAGCTATGTAATTTTTTAATAAAAGGATGTTGCGCGTATTTGCTTTAAAAAAGGCATCAAAAATATCACCAAATACAGGGATCAATCCCCCTATAAAATCTATTGCTATATTAAGTAAAATACGAAATTTGATATGCCAACTTACCCCTAACCTTTGAGCCTCAAAGAATACATAGCTTGATAAAAGTAAGCCTGCAAAATCACCAATAACTGGCACAATACCAATTATTGCTTCAACCCCAAATTTAAAGCGTGTAAAAGGTAGCCCAATGTTACTGTCGGTAAATTTACTGAATCGCTCTAACCGCGCGAGTGTTGCTTTTTGTTTGGTCTGTGTTGCATTTAGATAAGTAGAATTTTGCATGTTAATACCTCCATAAAAAATTATACAAATATCAGGTTCAACTAATCCTGAAAGCTGAATTTTATAAAGAGCTTAAAGGAACTTAATTTTAGTATCATATAGTGAAAACGAAGATACGTTATGTTCACTCAAACACCACAAATTAG
Source organism: Pseudoalteromonas sp. BSi20652 (assembly GCF_000239855.1). Classification (GTDB taxonomy): domain Bacteria; phylum Pseudomonadota; class Gammaproteobacteria; order Enterobacterales; family Alteromonadaceae; genus Pseudoalteromonas. Next base: position 10,804 of record NZ_BADT01000168.1, read on the forward strand.
AAATAATTGTGTTTGACAAACTTATGTAGCAAGCGCATGAGTGAGCAGAATTAATCTGGTCTCTCTATTACTTATTTGGTGTTATCAGTTAACTACGCTTAATAGTGAGGTATAGATTTAGACTTTTTATGGTTGGTTCCTAGCCTGAAAAATGATGCATAAACTAATAATCACGAATATAGTTTTAACAGAAAAAAACCCCACATAAAAATGAGGGGTTTATTATTTAGCACAGGAGCCTAAGAGTCGTTTTTTTATTCAAATAACTTAAAGACTATTCTGATGCAGCTTTATCTTGTTTATTGTTTTCATAAATCAAGATTGGATCTGACTCACCTTTAATAACGGTTTCATCAATAACCACTTTGCTTACATCGTCCATTGAAGGAAGCTCGTACATCGTATCTAATAGCACACCTTCAACAATTGAACGAAGACCACGTGCACCTGTTTTACGCTCCATTGCTTTGTGGGCAATAGCAGCTAAGGCATCATCGCGAAACTCAAGTTCAACGTCTTCCATACCAAACAATACTGAAAACTGTTTAGTAATAGCATTTTTAGGTTCACTTAAAATTTGTACAAGTGCTGCTTCGTCAAGTTCTGTTAACGTAGCCACTACTGGCAAACGACCTATAAACTCAGGAATTAAGCCGTATTTAACTAAATCTTCTGGCTCTACGTCTTTAAATGTTTCACTTAAAGAACGGCTCGCCGCAGATTCTTTTACGCTAACACCAAAACCGATACCGGTATTTTTATGACTGCGTTGCTCAATTACTTTATCTAGGCCTGAAAATGCACCACCACAAATAAACAAGATTTTAGATGTATCTACTTGTAAAAACTCTTGTTGTGGATGTTTACGACCACCTTGCGGTGGAACAGATGCAACGGTGCCTTCAATCAGTTTAAGTAATGCTTGTTGCACACCTTCACCTGATACGTCACGCGTAATTGACGGGTTATCTGATTTACGAGAAATTTTGTCAATTTCATCAATGTAAACAATGCCACGTTGCGCTTTTTCTACATCGTAATCGCACTTTTGTAAAAGCTTCTGAATGATGTTTTCAACATCTTCACCGACATAACCGGCTTCGGTTAATGTAGTGGCATCGGCCATAGTGAACGGCACGTCAAGTAAGCGTGCTAACGTTTCTGCGAGTAATGTTTTACCACTACCTGTTGGGCCGATAAGCAAAATATTACTTTTACTTAATTCAATGTCTTGCTTAGTCGATTGATTACGTAGGCGTTTATAATGGTTGTAAACGGCAACAGACAATACTTTTTTAGCATGATCTTGACCAATAACATAATCGTCTAAATGTTTACGAATTTCTTTTGGTACAGGTAGTTTGTCAGACGTATCATGCTTAGGAGCAATGTCTTTGATCTCTTCCCTGATTATATCGTTACACAACTCTACACATTCATCACAAACGTATACTGAAGGGCCTGCAATTAATTTACGCACTTCATGTTGGCTTTTGCCACAAAAAGAGCAGTATAACAATTTATTACTTTTGTCGCCGTCTGTAGGAGTGTCAGACATTCAGCTACCTCATTTTATTACGTTGGCTGCCAAACTAATTGGCAGCTATTTCAATACGCTTTAACTATACCAAAATTTATTGGTTTTCGCATAGTAACTCAAAGTGGCAAACAGGCAATCCTGCTCACCAAGCGCTTACTTTTTGTCGCGATTTGTAAACACAGAGTCTACTAAGCCGTAGTCTACAGCTTGCGAAGCACTCATAAAGTTATCACGATCTGTGTCTTTAGAGATAATATCTAATGGTTGACCTGTATGTTCAGCCATTAAGCGATTTAATTTGTCTTTAATTGACAGTATTTCTCTAGCGTGTATTTCAAAGTCAGATGCTTGCCCTTGAAAACCACCTAATGGTTGGTGAATCATCACTCGTGAGTTTGGTAGGCAAAAACGCTTACCTTTAGCGCCAGCAGTAAGTAGAAAAGCACCCATGCTTGCAGCTTGACCAACACATATTGTACTTACATCTGGCTTGATGAAGTTCATTGTGTCGTAAATAGCCATACCCGCAGTTACTGAACCACCTGGTGAGTTGATGTATAAAAAGATATCTTTATCAGGATTTTCTGATTCTAAAAATAGCATTTGCGCTAAGATCAGATTTGCCATGTTGTCTTCAACTTGACCTGTTAAAAAGATAATACGCTCTTTTAACAATCTCGAATAAATATCATACGAGCGTTCGCCTTTTGGTGTTTGTTCAACAACCATTGGGACCAATGCATTTAGGGGATCTGTAATACCAGTATTCATACTTATTTAATTCCTTATGCGCTTATACTTATCCTTATTATAAGGAAGCATAGTTATCGTTTTTCGCAAATTTAGAGCCAAAAACTAAAATGGCCCGGGCACGCTGTATAAACAGAGTAGCACGAGCCATTTAATCGTTAGCGAGGGATTAAGTCAATGACTTATTAAGCGCCTTGCTTTGGATTCATGATGTCATCAAATGCTTTTTCAACGTCAGAAACATTTGCTTTAGCTAAAATAGCTTCAACAGCTTGCTCTTCCATTGCTACATTACGCATTTGCTGCATAAGTTGATCATTACCTTTATAGTATTCTACTACTTCAGTTGGATCTTCGTATGCAGATGCCACTGTAGCAATTAGTGCTTCAACTTTAGCGTCATCAACTTTAATCTCGTTAGCTTTAATCACTTCACCTAATAAAAGGCCAGTTTTAACACGTGTTACAGCTTGCTCGTGGAACAATTCAGCTGGAAGCTCTGGCATGTTTTGAGCGTCGCCGCCAAAACGTTGAGCTGCTTGCTGACGTAAAGCATCAACTTCTTGATCAACAAGTGCTTTAGGCACTTCGATTTCGTTGTTAGCTAAAAGACCTTTGATTGCTTGGTCTTTAACGCTTGCTTTAACCGCTTGGTCTAGCTCACGTGTCATGTTCTTTTTAACTTCTTCTTTAAGCGCGTCTACGCCGCCTTCGGTAACACCGAATTTAGTTGCAAACTCTTCGCTTAATTCTGGTAATTCTTGCGCTTCAACTTTTTTCACTGTGATAGTGAATTGAGCCGCTTTACCTTTTAAGTTTTCAGCGTGGTAATCATCAGGGAAAGTTACATCAGCAACGACTTCTTCGCCTGCTTTTTTACCTACGATGTTATCTTCAAAACCTGGGATCATACGACCTTGGCCAAGTTCTAATGGGAAGTCTTCAGCTTTGCCGCCTTCAAATACTTCACCGTCGATAGTACCTACGAAATCAACTGTTACACGGTCGTTTTCGCCAGCAGCTGCATCAACATCAGCCCACGCTGCGTGTTGCTTACGAAGTGTTTCTAGCATGTTAGCTAAATCTTCGTTAGTCACTGTTACCGCTGGTTTCTCAACAGTAATTTTATCTAAACCTTGAACTTCAACTTCAGGGTAAACTTCAAACGTTGCTGAGAATTCTAAATCTTTACCTGCTTCAAGTGATTTAGGTGCGAATGTAGGCGCGCCAGCTGGATTGATTTTTTCAGAAACGATTGCTTCAATGTAATTACGTTGCATTACTTCGCCAGCAACTTCTTGACGAACTGCAGGGCCAAAACGCTTGTTAATTACAGATACTGGAACTTTACCAGCACGGAAACCATCTATACGCTGTGTTTTTGACAGTTGTTGTAGGCGTTTTTTTACTTCGGTCTCAACGTTCTCTGAAGGAACGGTGATAGTTATACGGCGCTCAAGGCCTTGGGTCGTCTCAACAGAAACTTGCATGATTTACCTCAATATTCAATTTTGGCGACTGTTCGCCTTCCTTTACAAACAAAGTGATCTGCATGAGTCTTGATAAAGTTTAAGCGGTTTTTCACACTTAAAAGCATCCGTCGCTACCATGAGATACCATTGCTGCTTTGCCCTTCGGGCACTATGTTAAACAATAGACGCGGCATTATAACCTAATATTTATGATAGTCGAGTATAGGGGGCAATTATTTGGACTAGATAAGGGACTATAGAGACTAACTGAATAAAAAACAGGCTAACTAGGCATTGAATGGATTAAAGTAGAAATTATTTAATAGAACTATAGGCTAACAGATTTAGATTTAAAACTTAGAGGAGTTTACTTATTGTTCTTATTAGATAAGAAAATGGTCGGCGATGCAGGATTTGAACCTGCGACCCCTTGGACCCAAACCAAGTGCGCTACCAAACTGCGCTAATCGCCGATATTCGTTGTAAATGGGGTGACTGATGGGGCTCGAACCCACGACAACCGGAATCACAATCCGGGGCTCTACCAACTGAGCTACAATCACCGCTATATTTACAAGTTTTCAAATGGTGCGCCCAGAAGGATTCGAACCTTCGACCCACGCCTTAGAAGGGCGTTGCTCTATCCAGCTGAGCTATGGGCACATCGAAAACTTCATAGCTTACCAGTAAGCCATTAAGTATAATAAATTATATAAAATGGTCGGCGATGCAGGATTTGAACCTGCGACCCCTTGGACCCAAACCAAGTGCGCTACCAAACTGCGCTAATCGCCGATGCTTACTATTGTTAACGAGATACCTCGTTGACAACGGGGTGCATAATAGTGATTTGACGGGGTTAGGTCAAACGTTTTTTTTAAGAAAACCAATCAACTGGTCATTTTTAGTTCACAATGGTTAAATATTACAAAACCAGCCTAGTATTTAGGCAGCTTTCTGTAATCAAACACGTTATAACTTAAAAGCAACTTGGCGCTTTAGTCCTTTTCTGCGAAAATAGTAAATAAATCATAAAAACGAGTTAAATAAGGAATAGATTTTCTTTATTTGCATTATTACCCCTATTTTATTATGCATTCGTTTTTAAAGTATCGGTATCTAGTTAATTAACCCCAATTAAAGGTCACCCATGACGGCAAACATCATTGATGGTAAGGCAATCGCAAAACAAGTACGTAGCGCTGTAGCAGAACGCGTAAGTGAACGTGTAGCAAATGGTTTACGTGCACCAGGTCTTGCAGTAGTGCTTGTAGGACTCGATCCAGCAAGCCAAGTTTATGTTGGTTCAAAACGAAAAGCCTGTGAAGAAGTAGGTTTTATTTCTAAATCATTTGATTTACCAATAGACACTAAAGAACAAACGCTTTTAGATTTAATTGACGAGTTAAATAATGATGCCGAAGTGGATGGGATTTTAGTGCAGTTACCACTGCCAAAAGGTCTTGATGCTGAAAAGATTTTAGAACGTATTACTCCACATAAAGATGTGGATGGATTTCATCCATACAACATTGGTCGATTAGCACAGCGTATGCCTGCGCTTCGTCCATGTACGCCTAAAGGTATTATTACATTACTTGATTCAACGGGTGTACGTTATAAAGGAATGCATGCCGTTGTCGTTGGCGCGTCAAATATTGTTGGCCGTCCAATGTCGTTAGAGCTTTTATTAGCCGGTTGTACTACCACTGTGTGCCATAAGTTTACTCAAGACTTAGAAACGCATGTTCGCCGCGCTGACTTATTAGTTGTGGCTGTCGGTAAACCTGAATTTATACCTGGAGATTGGATAAAAGAAGGCGCTATCGTTATCGATGTGGGCATTAACCGTTTAGATACGGGTAAATTAGTCGGTGATGTTCAATACAGTGTGGCTGAACAAAAAGCGCATTTTATTACACCTGTACCAGGTGGCGTTGGCCCGATGACGGTTGCCAGCTTAATTGAAAACACACTTGAAGCGTGTGAGAAATATCACAGCTAAGCAGTTAAAAAATCAAAAAAGGGTTGCCATTTGGCAACCCTTTTTAGTTGAACGTGAATTACTTTTAACGCTTACGCTTTACGCCACGTTGTTTTACCGGCTGAATCTTCAAGTATTACACCCAGCGCATTAAGCGCATCACGTGCTTCATCAGCAGCAGCCCAGTTTTTACTTGCACGTGATTCATTGCGTTTCACAATTAATGCTTCAATTATCGCAACTTCGTCGTCATCTTGCCCGCCTTGTAAAAAGGCTTCCGGTGCTTGTTGAGCAACACCTAACACTTCACCAAGGCTACGCAGTATAAACGCTAACTTGCCAGCTTGATCTGCCTCAGTATCTTTTACGCGGTTTAACTCTTTAGCAAGTTCGAACAACACAGGTAGTGCTTCTGGTGTATTAAAGTCGTCATCCATTGCTTTTCTAAATTTAGCTACAAACTCATTGCCTTCTAAATCGCATTCTACCGGTTCAACATCACGAAGCGCTGTATAAATGCGTTCAAGTGATGAACGCGCTTGATCTAAATTTTCTTGTGAGTAATTTAATTGGCTACGGTAATGCCCTGAAATTAAAAAGTAACGAACAGATTCCGCATCATATGCTTTTAACACTTCACGCACTGTAAAGAAGTTATCTAACGACTTAGACATTTTTTCTTTGTTTACTTGAACCATGCCAGTATGTATCCACGTATTTACATACTTGCCGTTGTTTGCACAGCACGACTGGGCAATTTCGTTTTCATGATGTGGAAACTGTAAATCAGACCCCCCACCGTGAATATCAAAATGCTCACCTAAGTGTTTTGAGCTCATTGCCGAACATTCAATATGCCAACCCGGACGCCCTTCCCCCCAAGGTGATGACCATGATGGCTCACCCGCTTTTGCTTTTTTCCATAACACAAAATCAAGTGGATCGTCTTTATCTTGGGCTACTTCAACGCGAGAGCCTGATTGCAACATAGTTAAATCTTGCTGAGAAAGCGCACCGTATTGCTCAAACGTTGATACATCAAACAAAACATCCCCATCAGCTGCGACATAGGCATGGCCTTTTTCAATCAAGCGCTTAACCATAACGATAATTTCATCCATATGGCTTGTAACTGTTGGTTCAATATCTGGGCGTAGCATATTTAGGCTATCAAAATCTTCATGCATCGCTTTAGTCATGCGAGACGTTAAGTCGTTTATTGACTCACCATTTTCGTTCGCACGTTTAATTATTTTATCGTCAATATCGGTAATGTTACGTACATATTTTAAATCGTAACCAATATGACGTAAGTAGCGCACAATAACGTCAAAACCTACAAAAGTACGGGCGTGTCCAATATGGCAGTAATCATAAATGGTGATACCACACACATACATGTCGATTTTTCCTTCGACCATAGGTTTAAATTGCTCTTTTTGTCGCGTGAGTGTGTTGTATATATTTACCATTTACCTTGAGTCCTTGACTATTTACTTGAACAGTTATGTTACCACTTGAAAAGCCCCTGCTCTAGCGCTTTATAACAAACCAAACATCTACTTTGTTAATCTTAGCTAACTACGATAAAATAGCGCCAATATTTAAACCGGATATAGGAAAACACATGGTTGTTCTACACACTAATTTTGGTGACATCACCATTAAAATGTTTGAGCAAGAAGCTCCAAACACAGTTAAAAACTTTTTAGAGTATGCAAATGCTGATTTTTTCAACGGCACCATCTTTCATCGTGTAATCGATGGTTTTATGGTTCAAGGCGGTGGTTTTGTTCCAGGTATGGAACAAAAAGAAGTAAACGACCCAATTCAGAATGAAGCTAACAACGGCCTATCTAATAAAGTAGGCACTTTAGCGATGGCGCGTACGCCTGATCCTCATTCAGCTACAGCACAGTTTTTCATTAATGTGAACAACAATGACTTTTTAAACCACAGCAGCGAAACATCGCAAGGCTGGGGATATTGTGTTTTTGCTGAAGTAGTTGAAGGCATGGACGTAGTAAATAAGATCAAAGCAGTTGCAACAGGTAGTACTGGTTTTCACCAAGACGTACCTCTTGAAGATGTGATCATCGAAAGCGTTACTGTTAACTAATAGTATTTGCTTACACTATTGTGAGTATATAAGCGGGCATTAGCCCGCTTTTATTTAATAAAAAATAGACTACCTATGACCCGCAAAACTTACTTTATTGCCGATTTACACCTAAGCGAAAACCGCCCCGACATTAGCGCTGCATTTTTTGACTTTTTAAATACACATATACTAAATAAAGAGGTAGACGCACTTTATATTTTGGGAGATTTTTTTGAAGTATGGGTTGGAGATGACTACATTACAGCACTGAGTGCCGATGTAGCAAAACATTTAAGCGCCGTTAATGATGGTGGCACACCTGTTTATTTTATACACGGCAATCGTGATTTCATTATGCGCAAGCAATATGCAGACGTGGCCGCAATGACGTTACTTGATGAACAAACAGTCATTGATTTATATGGTACGCCTACCGTTATTTTACATGGCGACGAAATGTGCACTCAAGACACTGAATATCAAAACTTTCGTAAAAAGAGCCGTGGTTGGTGGTGGCCAAAATTGATGCTTGCTATGCCGCTTTGGTACAGAAAAAAAATAGCCCGTAATGCGCGAGAAAAAAGTAAGTTGAGCCAAGCTGATAAATCTATCGAAATTTTAGACGTTGTCGATGAAGCTGTACTTGCCACCTTTGCCAAACATAACGTTACTAATATGATTCATGGTCATACTCACCGCCCTGATGTGCACACCTATTCATCAAACGGTAAAGCGCTCACACGCACTGTTTTAGGTGATTGGTATGAACAAGGCTCTTATTTAGTGGTAACACCTCAAGAACAAAAACTAATCAACACGCCCTTTAAATAAGCAAAAAACATTATTTTTTAGTAATTTATGATGGTCTTCACTAAATTTATTAACTTTTAATGTTTTGGTGAGCTTATGGCTGCAGCGTTAGATAATTCATTTATTTGGCAATGTAACTGTGAACTGAGTTTTAAATTTTTCCTCACGCTGTGGATCCGATACTAAATCCAGTTGCCCCTTTAATATTCCGGTAACCCATTGAGAAACCATATACAGGCCAAGCCCTATATTCCCTTTACCACGAGCTGATGTGTGGAAAGGCTCAAAAATAGAGCTTTGTTGATTTTTTTCAATTCCACACCCTGTATCAGAAACTGTAATATTCACATCACCCTTTTCGTTTTTATAAACCTTAATTTCAATTTCACCTGTTTGATTGTGCTCAAATGCATGGTTAAGTGCATTTATTACCAAATTTTCTATAACTTGTGAAATAACCCCCGGTCGACTTTTTATTGTATAGTCACCATCAAACCGAGTAGTAATTTTAATTTTTGACGTTTTTAATCTAGAGTTTAATGCTATTAATAACTCTTTAACCAAACCTTCAATATTACACTTAATGAACTCTTCGTTATTTCTATCAATGGCCATTTTTTTAAAGCTTTTAACAAGCACTGCTGCTTTATCCAAATTAACTCTAGCTAAGGCTAAATTATCATCTAAGCTTAAAACGCTACTCTCTAGTTGAGACTTAGTTAAACCTGTTTTTATTGCTTCATTTAAGCGATTCATAACTGACTCTGCGTTCGATACTGAAATAATAGCACCGCCAATAGGCGTATTCATTTCATGAGCGACCCCCGCAACCATCATGCCTAATGATGACAGCTTTTGCGCTTCAACGAAGCTATCTTGTAAAAGTTGCTGCTGCCTAATGGTGTTAGACAGTTTATTATTAACAGAGTCTAGCTCTAATTTTTCAGCATGTAACTGCTCAAATAAATTGCTTAAAACTTTTGTATAGCAATATTCTCTGTATAAAATAAAGCCACCAATGGTCAAAAGAAAAATAGCACTTATCCCGGCATAACCTAATGCGACAAGGCGTATTTCAGTTATTAACTTATCTTTACTTTTTATGTAAATATAAATAACGTCATTAAGTGTTTCATTATATTTTTGTGAAAAAAGAGTCGGAAGTTTATCTAATGTATAAACATTTGAGTCAAAATGCCTTACCGTGTTTTCTTGTTGGTTTTGCATAGACTCCCAAAGTAATGGGTTATAATTAGCAATTGTTAGCTCTTGCATTTCTAGCATAAAGCCCCACTCTTTAGACCTATCATTGTTATAAAGCCAAAAACCATCTTTATTTACAATGTTAACCTGAGCATTATCTGCAGAGTAATTTCTAATTCGCTGAAAAAGACTGGATAAATCAAAGTTAATTACGATCAACCCATCCACTATATAATCACTTGAACTAGTGCGGTATGTAACTCGTATGGTTGGTACATAGGGTTCAACAATTGAACCATGCTCCATATTTAAGTCAATTTTAGATAAAAAAGAATCAGGGGCCTCAATGGCTATACCTTGCCTAAAATAATAGCGTGACATTTTGTTTTGAAGCTCATTTTTTTTAACGACTTTTGCCTCATTATCTTTAAAGTCAATCCTAAAACGTTCATTTCCAGTAATATCAATCCAACGGATTTGTGAAATAATAGGCGATAACATCCCAAAGTTAATAAAATAATCATTAATGTCACTTAATGATTTTGAATCTCTGAACATGTATCTTAGTTTGTTACCTCTTTTTAAATTTTTATTATCTGCTAAAACCTGGGTTAATTTTTTTATACTACTTAACTCTTTTACAAATTCCGTTTGCACCAAAGACAGTTTATCGTCTTGATAATCTTGAACGAGTGTAAGCCTTGCTTGGTAAACTTGCCAATACACTAAAAAAGCGATAACGCCAGAAGCAACAGCAATAAATAATGCTTTTATGTAACTTTGCTTGTTACTTAAGCTTACTGAGTTGGTGTTATCAAACTTTTCCATACTGTTTTAGCCATTCAATTAAGTCGTCAAAAAACAGTGGTTTTGAAAAATAGTAGCCTTGAGCAACATTACACCCTATTGTTTTAACCCATTCACATTGTTCCCGGGTTTCAATACCTTCAACAATTATCGAAAAGTTAAACCGTTTGGCTAAATTAACAATCATTTCTAATATATATTGGTTATTCGCGTTACTCTCAATGTCATTTATAAAGCATCTATCTATTTTTAACGTATTTGCAGGTATTTCTGTTATGTGGGAGATTGAAGAATAGCCTGTTCCAAAGTCATCAATACTTACTTTTATGCCCAACGCCATAAATTTATCTAAAGACTCTCGAATTAAATCATAATTACTAATTGCTTGTGTTTCTGTAATTTCAAGTTCAAGCATTTCTGGGGAAATATTGGCATCTTTTAATTTATGAAGAATTTTTTGACAGTAATCAGGATCAACCAAATCAAAAGCAGACGCATTAAAAGCAACAGGCAAGTTAACACCTATATCGCTCAACTTATCAATAGTCAGCAATACTTTGTCAAAAACAACGCTGTCTAATTCACTAATTAAACCTGCTGTTTCAGCAAGTTCAATAAACACTTCAGGGCTTACAAAACTGCCGTCATCTAGTTGCCACCTTGCTAGTGCTTCAAAGCCAACCGGCGTCAATTTCACTAAATCCATTTTAGGCTGTAAAGCAACTTGCAAAGAACCTGCACCAATAACTCTTCGTAATCGGGCCATTAAACTATAACGACTAGTTAATGCATCTGTTTTTTCTTGAGTGTGCTTTATATACGTTAATGAAGTTGAATGGCTGTCACTCAAGCTTGATTCTGCGATGCTTATTATTTTTTCAGGGACGATGTTTAATACTGAACTTAGCGCTAAATCAAGAATTCTTAAATCAGCGTACTGTTTTACGGAAGTAATTATACATTTTTGCCTAATCAGGCTGGCTATCATCTCGTCGGTCATATCAAAATTAGCGTTTATGAGTAACCCAAAGCTACTGTTATTAATAATTGCAATGCGCGCTGAGTAACCATCAAAAATGGCAATCAGGTTTTTGTAAACTTCTTTTAGCAGCTTTTGGCAAAAGTCATGACCAAACGTAAAGGCTTTCTCTTCAAACTGCTTAACCTCAAAAACGAGTAAACGTGTTTGATATTGCTCGTGAAGGTTCATGTTTTTTATTTCACGCGTAAGCCAATTTCGATTATGCATATTTAACGATACATCAGTATATGCAAGCTCAGTAAGTTTATTAAGTAAGGCTATATTACTAAAGCCTGTACTCACATTCTCACTAAATACTTTTAACAAGTACTCATTTTGTTCTGATATTTTATTGTCTGACTGAACAATAGTTATATAGCTTTCGACTGTTATTTCCCTATTACAAAAATAAAATACGGTGTGGTGCTCAGAAAAAACATGCCTTTTTTCATCTAAAGCACGTTTAAAGTCAGTATAAATTTCAGGCAGTAAAATATTATTATCGACGAGTTTGCCTTCGAATCCATCAAAACAACCATTAGCAGAAGATATATGCGCTCTAACAAGCTCTCCATCACTTTGGGTGGAGCACATAATACCGCCCCCCTCTGTCACATTTAAAATGTTACTTATCTCTACTAAAACAGCTTTAGAAAAAGACCGCATATCGTGTTTGCTATTTATACTTCTTGAAGCATCTAAAACTAATTGAAGACCTTTTCTGGCTGAAGATATTTGCGTAATGTATTTCCAAGTTCGGAGGTTACTGGTCACAATTGACTGCAATTTTTCGGCCGAAACGTCCGATTTATTCCAGTATTCGTCTATATCTAGCGACTTCATTATTTGCTGTTCGGGTGCAAACCCAGGTTGACCGGTCAACAAAACAATACGCATGTCTGCGTTACCAATCACTTCTCTAATCGTGCTTACAAGCCTAATACCTGAGTCATCATCTTCCATCACAACATCAATAAAAGTGAGTGCTATGTCTGGGTGAAAACTCAATACCAATGCGGCCTGCGACACTGAGTTAGCTGTAAGCACTTCTATTTCACAATTATCCTCAAGCTTTATCTCAATTAAACTATTTGTCAGAGCATGCTGATAATTTAAGTCATCTTCAACGGTAAGCACTTTTATTTTTCTTACAATAGTTGAACTATCTATTTCCTGCTCTTCATCAAATACAAACAAACCATTGCCGTCGGACATCCTACACCGCCTATTAAAAAGGTATCTAATAAATTAATAAATTAATAAATATAATAAATATTTATATATGTACCGAAGTACATATATAGTAGGAGGTGATTTTGGTTACGTCTAATTTTCAATGCCGTGACTGTGTAATTACAATCATCGCAATAAAGTACTGAAAGGGGTTATGCTGGAGTACCGCTATGAAATTTAAAATCTTCGTCTGCCGACAAGATAAGTTTAGCTTCAATTTTACCAAACTCAGAAATCCGCTCTGTAATATCAAAGTTGGCAATTTCCTGAGCTAAAGCTAAATAATCTTGGTAATGACGCGCTTCTGAACGCAGTAACGAAATATAAAAATCACCTAAACGCTTGTCAACATGCGGCGCAAGCTTTGCAAAACGCTCACATGAACGTGCTTCAATGTAAGCACCCACAATTAATTTATCAACTAGAGCATTGGGCTCAAATGTTTTTACATGTCGAAGCATACCTTTTGCGTAACGACAGGGTGTAATACTTTGATACTCAACACCATACTCGTCCATAATTTCGAGTACTTGATAAAAGTGATGCAGCTCTTCTTTTATTAACAGTACCATTTTATCAATTAAGCCCTGCCCATAAGGAGAATTTGACTTGGGAATGATTGATTTAGTGAGCTTGTTTTTTGCAGCTAAATCGCGCCAGTCACCCTCTCGTTTATATATAAGCGTTTCAAAAGGCTTGAGCCATGCTAAAAGCGCATCGCCGCTTTCTTTATCTACCGCGTACTTACGTATTAAGAACATCGCACTTTGAGCCGCTTTTAATTCACAAATTAAGTGATCTATTAAAATGACTGATAAGTTTTCTTTTTTAATTGCTTGCTCCACCCATTGCTCTGGTGTACTGCATTGTAAAAAGTTATTAATCGGCTCTAAAAGTTGGCTATGTGGCACGTTGACTGCTCATTACTAAGTAAATTTATAGACTATTATTTTAACACGAAAAATTAGCTAGGATAAAATAAAGCTACGCCTGCCACTTATTTGTTAACACTGAGTTAACTTGACTTTATAAAAGAAGTGAACCATAACTGTACATGGACTGTATAAAAATAAACCAACCAAACAGTAATACGTTCCTTTTATGGAGTAAGCACTATGATATTGAATCACCTCTGGGGCATTTATGCTCACCCACTTGAAGAATGGCAAACAATAGATAATCGCCATGAGAGTTTAACTTATAGCTTGTCACATATTTTGCTCATTGCTCTATTTCCTTCAATAATGGGCTACTACTCATCTGTTTATTTAGGATGGAGTATAGGCGCAGGCGATCCCGTATTTTTAACGCACGATAGCGCACTTTTAATTGCAGGTGCGATGTATTTTGCTTTAATAGCGGGTGTTTTTGCACTAGCGTATTTAGCCCATTGGATGGCCGTTACATTTGGTTCTAAGCCTACATTTACACAAACACTTGAACTTGCGGCTTATACTGCAACACCTGTGTTTATGTCGGCGCTCGCCGCCTTTTGGCCTGTACTTTGGTTTGTAGTGTGTATTGGAATTATTGCACTGTCTTACTCGGTCTATTTACTCTATACCGGCGTTCCAATACTTATGCATATCCCAGAAGAGCGTGGCTTTATTTACGCCAGCTCGGTAGTAACGTGTGGATTAATATTGCTGGTTATTATTTTAGCTGTAACAGCTATGCTTTGGACAAATGGGATTGTTAGCCCAATGTTTACTTAGTAAATTTTACCTGGTAAAGAGCCTTATTTGATAGAAATGTTCCCTTTCTTTCCTTCGCAAAAAAGGAGCTAATTAGCTCCTTTTTTTATGTGTAATAATACCAATTTAATTAAAAGCATGATCATTCTATCGCATTAAATAACTCACTAACTGCGTTAAAAATTATTCATATAGAACAACTATATGTCACAATTTTTGCCTTGTTATTGTGCTATTTCTTTAGCGCTATAATAAATCACTTATTTAATGCAATTGGTATAATATTTATTAATTATTAATCAGCTTCGTTTTCGTCTTGGTTGTGAATTTCTAAACCTGAAGACATTGCATTTTCGCGCGTGCTTTTTGCTGAATCGTTACGTAGTTTATCGATACGATTTAGATAGTTTTGATCAATATCGCCAGTAATATATTGACCATCAAATACTGAGGTTTCAAACTTAGTAATTTCAGGATTTTCTTGGCTAACCGCAGCAATTAAATCTTTTAACGATTGAAAGATTAAACCGTCAGAACCAATACTTGCATTAATATCTTCAACTTCACGTCCGTGAGCAATAAGCTCAGCTGCTGAAGGCATATCAATACCGTACACATTAGGGAAGCGTATTTCAGGTGCCGCTGATGCAAAGTAAACGTTTTTAGCGCCAGACTCTCGGGCCATTTCAACAATTTGTGCTGATGTTGTACCACGAACAATTGAGTCATCAACCAATAATACGTTTTTACCTTTAAATTCGCGATCAATTGCGTTTAGCTTTTGACGCACTGATTTTTTACGCATCTCTTGGCCAGGCATGATAAATGTACGACCAATATAACGGTTTTTAACAAAACCTTGGCGATACGGTAAATCAAGTACACGTGCAATTTCCAATGCTACATCACATGAAGTTTCTGGGATTGGGATAACTACATCAATATCTTTGTCAGCCCATTCACGTGCAATTTTTTCGCCTAGTTTAGTGCCCATATTTACGCGTGTTGCGTACACAGACATACGGTCTATTGTTGAGTCAGGTCGAGCAAAATAAACAAATTCAAAAATACACGGCGAGTAAGATGCCTTATCTGCACAACTAAGTGAATGGAATTCACCTTCTTCTGTAACATATATAGCTTCACCAGGGGCAACATCACGTACAAACTCAAAACCGTCCGGTTTCAACGCAACGCTTTCTGAGGCAAACATGTACTCAGTACCTTTTTCGGTTTCGCGTTTACCAAATACAAGTGGGCGAATACCATTAGGGTCGCGAAAAGCAACAATGCCGTGGCCGATAATCATAGCAATAGTTGCATAACCACCGCTTACTTTATTGTTTACTTCGGTTACCGCAGTAAAAATATCTTCAGGGTCCAAATGCAACTTATCAGATTTGCTTAATTCATGTGCCACGATATTAAGTAAAATTTCAGAGTCTGATGTTGTATTAACGTGACGACGGGCTTCTGAGAATAGCTGCTCTTTTAACGCTTCTGCATTAGTAAGGTTGCCATTATGGGCAAGCGCTATACCAAACGGTGAGTTAACATAAAAAGGCTGTGCTTCAGATGAGCTTGAAGACCCTGCTGTAGGATAACGCACATGGCCAAGACCAATCGTACCTTGTAGTCGTTTCATGTGGCGGGTGTGAAAGGCGTCTTTCACTAAGCCATTTGCTTTGCGTAAGCTAAACGTATTATTCTCAATGGTAATGATACCCGCGGCATCTTGACCACGGTGCTGCAAAACAGTTAAGCCATCATAAATCGCCTGATTGACAGGGGATGTTCCGACTATTCCAACGATACCACACATGTAATTTATCCTCGCCGATTAACGGTTTACTGAATTTAAAAAGCTCGAGTTGTTTTCTAGGTACGAAAAGAACCATTCAACAACAAAGCCAAATTCTGGAATCAAAATAGAATTGCCCCACCAGTGCGTATTGGGTGCACCAGTAAAAGCATCAAGAAAGAAGAGTAACGCGCTCACGACCAACACGCCTCGTAGAGCACCAAACACTATGCCAAAAACACGGTCGGTACCCGATAAACCAGTACGATGTACGAGCTCACCTAAAATGTAGTTTAGTAAACCGCCTAACAGTAGCGTCGCAAAGAATAATATGGCTATGGCCGCCGCATTTCTTAAAAGGGGTTCAGAAATGGTTGTTAGGAAGGAAGCTAAATATTGGTAAAATAAGCTAGAGATGATAAAGGCGCCAGCCCATACCGCTAATGACATTGCTTCTTTTACAAAGCCGCGTATTAAACCGATAATGGTAGACAATACAATAATGCCAATAATGGCGTAATCAACCCAGATCATAAGAACCAATTAGTCGCTAATTTGGGGCGCATTCTATACCCAAACATCATTAGTATGCAAGTTTAAACGGGAGATTACTGGGTTGTAGTTAATACAAAAAATTAACATTCTAGTCTAAGTATTGTGAGATAAAGATAATGAATAAAAAAATACAAATAAATAAAAA
>NZ_BADT01000167.1 GCF_000239855.1 Pseudoalteromonas sp. BSi20652
TTGTTTAACAGCTTGTTATATGCCATTTGCACCAAAGCTGTTTTTCTTTTTTTTGTAACCCAACCACATAATTGTGACTAAAACTAAATTGCCCAACATGATAAAACCGATTGTAGCGTTTTGAGTTTGCTCAATAATAGTAAACTTAGCATTTAACCAAAGAGGAAAAAACATACTCGTAGGAATTACTGTAACAATAAAAATTAACCACAAAACATAACGAATAATTAAGTTTAAAATTGATTTTCTTTGAGGCGCCTCTAAACGTTCAATTAGATATTTATATAATTTAACAGCGAATAAGCATGTATAAAAATAAACTAGGAAGATAGCTACAAAAATTACAATATTCATCAAAACCATTCTTGGCATATAACAATTTTGTATACGACATTTGTCGTTTTATAAACCGACAAATGTCCATATATTACGTTGCATCTATTTTAGCCACGAAATAACTCCATGTAAACAAATGATTAATATCTAGCCAGTTTTTATAAGTGTAGAAATACACCAAAATGGTGGAGATCAGTAATATTGGACAAAACAACAATCACTGTCTGTGCACACAGCAATAATTAACCTAGACAATCACCTAAATTGATAACACAAAACCATGTTACTAATAACAAGTACTGCTTTGGCAGTTACTTTTTATAGGCTCATCAAGATCAAATTTTGACTTCATACATTAAAGTACTGACTGGCCATTTATCGCTCATTACTGTCTGTTAAATAAAATAAGCCGGTTCATTAAATCTATAAACACACACCAATGATGACAGTACCGATTAGTGAAAATATAATGGTTTATTAATGCAAAATTGCACGTTATTGTTTAATGCTTAACACTAGAAAATGATAAATAAATGGCTTTTTATGTTCTGGCATTGTCAATATTATGCGTTTTTCCGTACTGTAAATTATTAATAATGCGAAAGCCCCTTTGGCACTACTTAATGGCTTTAAGCGTTGTAAGTGCTTATTTTGAAGGTTATATAAATTTATATGCTCTGCCGAGTATAGGGCTTTACTTTGCTTTATACCACTGTGTGCTAAATACAAAACAGCCAATAATACGCACTATATTAACCACTATTTTTATTATTTTCTCATTGGTATTGGCGATTCACTGGCTGCCTGGCTTTAACAACCTCCCTATTGTTATAAACGAGCGTATTACCAGCGATGCGATTGCTTTTACCCTTTATGCTAATTTTGATAAGGCTATGGCTGGGTTATTTCTTTGTGCTTATTTTTATTCAAATAAAAAGCCTTTAAAAGCAAACTCTAATAAAGCGGGCCTACTTAACGTTAAACAGCCAATTTTAATAGTTATCGCTACTATTTTAGCTACGCTCATAACAGCTTTAATGCTTGGACTTGTAAGCTTTAGTCCAAAAGTGCCCGACTTTTGGTTAGCCTTTATTGCTATTAATCTTTTATTTACCTGTGTAGCTGAGGAAGCTTTATTTAGAGGTTTATTACAAACTAAGCTTAGCCAAATTATTACACCCACTCGTTTAGCGCTACTTGCCCCAATAATGACAGCTGCAGTGTTTGCTTTGGCACATTTTGCTGGAGGAGTTAGCTATGTATTGGTTTCATTTATTGCAGGCTTAGGATATGGCTATATTTTTTATAAAACGCAGCGTTTAGAATGGGCTATTTTATGCCATTGGTTGGTTAATGTTTGCCACTTCTTTTTGTTTACTTACCCTATGCTCAGTAAAATCTAAATACATTTACAAATGCTAACAATTTACTTAGTAGTAAACATTGCCCGCATTTTATTTTGTTAGTAATTTACTACTTTAAATAAATTAAAGGATTAATGAATATGCTGCGTTTTATAACGGCAATAACAGTGCTCGCCACAATAACGGGTTGTTCAGGCATGACTTATCATACAGATATAGACAACGGCGTTTTATCTCAAGAAATTGGCACCTACGTTAATAAAAGAGATTTACAGCAATTTTATAGCGACCAAGAAGCACACGAGAGTGGCGCAACACTTTTAGGCCGAATTGAAGGTGAAAGCTGTGATGGCGACGGTATGGGTAACAATAATGTAAGCTATAATCGCTCTAAATCAAATGCTATTGATTTACTCAAAGCTGATGCCATGCGCAGAGGCGGGAATGCTTTTACTATCAATTCTTGTAGTGAAACCTCTGTATCGTACTGCGACCTATCTGTTTTATGTACCGGACAGGCTTACGACTATTAATAAGTAAAAGTGCAAATTATATATTAAACGCAAAGCTCAGTAGCACACGCTTTCCAGACTCGATTTTAGATACGCTGTGTTCGTACTTATCGGGTCTGAACAAATACACGCGATTAAATAAATTTATAATGCATTTTGAGCATTTAAATATCCCGCCCGTTTTAGGTTTCTTTAATACAAAATTGAGCTTGTAATAGCGCCCTTGCTGCACGGGGTCAATATGCATCATTACGCTGTGATTAGTTGGGTAAGTAACAAGGTTTATCGAAAATGTATTACTACTAAAAATAGCTTTGTTTTTAACGGTTGCAATCATACTGCCTCCATACTGTTGATGTGCCTTATTGTATCATTAGGCTGGGTCTTACTTTGTTTTTAAACGAGACTAAAACACCATGATATATAGCCAATCAGACTAGGGTCTGTTGTTCTTTGCGGATTAAAATTCATTCAAACTAGGAGCCATTTAATCGCGGCGCGAGATTTGTGACCTAGTGGGCTCGATAACTGCTCCTGCGTTATTCTAATGGCTTACATCCATGTAAGAATAAGTAAAAACCGAGCAAAGCTTCCGCGTCCTGCTCACGCCCCTTACCTACATCCATGTAGGCAACAAAGAGTAAGTAGCCCCTAGGAAGAACCCTTTGGGCAGCGCCTGTTTGGCATTAATGCTACGTTATCGCCCATTTATGGGGAATAACCACACTGCATAGGCTCTGCCTTGCCTAAATACCAAACAGACTGCTGTAAATTTAAC
>NZ_BADT01000166.1 GCF_000239855.1 Pseudoalteromonas sp. BSi20652
GTATTTCTTAAGTAATAATCAAGTCCATGTCCATACTCTTCGAGTAATGCACTTAGCATTAATGCTTTACCTTCGTTGTCGGCTAAGGCTTTTTCTATTAATGGATTAGTTAATAAAATACAGTTGTTGGTATTATCAAACGCAGCAAGATGGCCATATATTAGATGAGGTTCAACCTTAATTTCTATATTAGGGAGCTGCTTATCACTAGCCGCTCTATAAAAAGCTTGATAAACAGCGATAGGAATATCGCTACCAAATGTTGCAGCCATACTAGTAATAAACGGTACTTCAGCAATTTGTTCTGCTAGTAAATAAAGTTGTTCTCTTGCAAAACTTGAGCTGAAGCTGTATTCAATAATATCGTTTGTTTTTATAGAGCTGTCACTCAAATCAAACGCAGTCACTTGGC
>NZ_BADT01000165.1 GCF_000239855.1 Pseudoalteromonas sp. BSi20652
GGTGTACAAAATTGAGTTACGAGAAAGCGTATAAAATATCACTCATATTCTTTTTAATGATTATTCTTGTAGCTGTATTTGTAACACCGCAAGTCGAAGGTTATGGGGATTCAGTGGCAAGTGTTGCAATACTTGCTCTGTCAGGTCATTGGATTATTCATAATGTTATTGCTTTTAAATTTGGTCAAATAGATATTAAAGGCTTTATGGTAAACCGTACAAAAAATCCCAAATCGTTTGGGTTAATACTTTTTTCAAAAGGTTTATTTTCAACATTATTTATATATCTGGTTTTGCGTTAAAGTACACCTAACAAGGCAAAGCAGTAGGACTAAAAACAGCTGGCCGTTGCTCGTGCCTCGCCATTTTGGCAAACAATTTTTAGCCTCTGTTTGAGGCGTTATGTGTTTCGACTATTTACAGTAACTTGAAGGATCAGGAGTCCAAAATGAAATTCAAAAATAAACTTAATCGAGCACAGTTAAGTGCTGTAACTTTATGTTTAGGTGCTTCACTAGGCATGTCTATATTTGTTGGGAGCTCATCGCCTTTTATAGGATTAATGCTTGGTACAATTACCGTCGGTGTTTATGTCATGATTCTCTCTGGCAAGTGGAGTGCAAAAAACACATAACAAGAGACTATGGCGTCAATAGTTAATTTAAATGAATTAACATGACACCCACTCTAATTTAAATGAATTAACATGACACCCACTCTAAATTTTGCATGAGGTGTTATTATTTTTGTTAACCCTGATTTTTTAACGGCTTTTTTCACTTCTTTTCTAATACAAGAGTGATGAAAATGATGTCGCCTTATTTCACCACTTTGAGAGTCTGAACTTAATATATGAGAGGGGAATAAATACTGCCATGCTAGTGTTTTTGCGGCTGAAGGATATTTCTTTGTTAAGGCATATGGCATCCACACGCCGGCATATTTAGTATTATTTAAATCAAGCTTTAGATAGTCATCAACGTTCAAAATTTGAGTTCTCAGCATAGGGATCAGCTCTGTAGCGA
>NZ_BADT01000164.1 GCF_000239855.1 Pseudoalteromonas sp. BSi20652
CAGCGTGAAGAAAGGCATTCACTTTCATTTGACCCCGTAAGGTCAATTTATTCATGCTTTTGTTCACTGTAATGTTCCGCTTTTTATTTAAAGGAAAGTCGGTTCAAGGTAATTAGGATGGGTGTCATCCTAATTTATATT
>NZ_BADT01000163.1 GCF_000239855.1 Pseudoalteromonas sp. BSi20652
GTACATTGTTATTCTCGCAATCTAAAATAAGCTGAGCTTTAAGCCACGGAGCATCAATTTGTTGATAAAGGTACTGACCTAGGTGTTGCGGGATGTGTTTTATATCAGGTTGCATTGGCTGTCCTTAGCGCTCAGGCTTATTACGTATTAAATCATTGGCTAGCATTGGATGTGGCGTAAGCTGTACTTTGGTTATACCAAGTAAGTTTGCCACTAACGCATGCTCTAAACACCAGTACCCAATGTAATAATCAGTATATTCAAATTCACAATCACATTCATGGTTGCCGTGCCAGTCGGCATCATCAAGTTGGGCATACCACTGCGATATAAACTGGTTTAGCTTCTGTGCTTGCGTATTTTTATCAAGACTAAAGGCATCAAACAAACACTGGTAAACATCAGGGTAATAGAGGGTTTTTGCCATAGGGCGCTGTGAATCACCGAGCTTTACGGCAATAGCATCAAATAATGCATCTTTACCTTGTTCACCAATGACATCAAGCGTTTTACTAATATGCTCAGTGGGCGCGTCGCAGGCAACTAGCAACGACAGCCACCAAAGCGTATAAATATAGCGATTTATATTCGCAGAGCCACACGCATCGCCAGCGCCTCCAAGTTGCTCAAAATCAACACGGTAAAACTGATGGGGTTGTGGAATGTTATTAGCTACCAAGGTGAGCTGTTCACGATAAGGTAAAATAGCGAGTACAAAAGGGCGTAGTTCATCAATAGAGGCACCATAAGAATAATGCGCTACAGCTCGCATAATCGCTAGTTGAAACAATCTCTGAGCCACATCAACGCGCTGAGTAGGGGAGGTAAATACAGCGTCGTCGAGTGCGGCTTGTGTTTCTGTTAGAGCTTCATCAAGGTCACTCGTAAGTGTTTGAAGGTAGCCTTCATCCTGACGGTTATCACGTAACATCCATGTCATCCTTTAAAGTGAACTAAATCTTTAGGGTAATACGGGTGGTCAATAAAGCTACTGTCGTCAATATTATAAAGTTTAACGACTAAAGCTGCTTCCCAGCTCCAATACCCAATGTAGGCATCCGTATCCATTAAATGATAGTCGGGTGAATCTATCAGTTTATACCATGCATCGAGGTATGCTTTCATTAAAGAAGGTTGTTGCTCAATGTCTGCTGCAATGACATCGTGTAGCTTTTTAAATCGTTTTTTGAATAATAAATCATTAGAAACTGCTCGTTCAGTGTCGCCCATTTTCAATGCAATAGAGTCGAGCAATACATCAAGTCCTTGATTAGCGATTAATTCAAGAGCCTGCGTGTAATAGCTATCACCCATATCTAAACAATAAGCAAAAGCGAGCCAGTCGAGCCAGTTTTCAAGATAGTCAGTGCGAATTTCCTCCCATCCAATGCGATCTTTTTGTTCATTTGCAGGCAAGGCATCAGCATAGTCTTTTTGCCATTGACGGTATTTAAGTGCTTCAAGTAAATGAGGTTTGAGCTCAGTTAAATTGTCTCCGCGGGCAAACTTTTGTTGTAGTAAATAAATAATGTCACTATTGAGCCTGAATGCATTCTTCATTTTGACTTCACTTGTCAATTTATTGTTTAAAGTTATTTTTGTATTTTTTATCAATAACCTTAGCCCTGAAATTAATTCTTTCGTCAAAATACTTTTTATCTTTTAATGTATCTCTTAGCTATTTTTTTCCTAAAAACCTTTTGGTGTACCAATTATATTTCCGTATTTATTTAATTCTTTCACTGACAGTGAACCATCAGGCATATTGCGTATTAATATTTTTTCTATAGAGCCATCATTATCTGCTATTGACTCTAAAATCTCCTCTATTTGCTCTTCATTCAGCCCTGCTTTTCTTAAGCGCTTATCGGTAACCCAATCATCACTCATTTGCTTGCCGTCTATGGCAAGCTGTGGCAGCAGTAGGTCGTATTGCCAACTTGTTGATATTTCATGAATAGTAAACTGACTATTTAATAGCACTTTTACTCTTTAAGCGCAGCGCCTCTTAACCTCTTTGTGAATAATTCACTTAAATATTG
>NZ_BADT01000162.1 GCF_000239855.1 Pseudoalteromonas sp. BSi20652
TCACATTATTATTATCGCAATCTAAAATAAGGTGCGCTTCATGCCATGACTCATCTATTTGCTGATAAAGATACTGACCTAGGTGTTGCGGGATGTTTTTAATGTCGGGTTGCATTTGCTGTCCTTAGCGTTACTTTACATCATTAATCATTGCTCAATGAGTACGACGATTGATTTACCTTGCTCAGCCGCATCTCTAAAGGTTACAAAGTACTTGTCTCGAACTAGCTCATACGCTTCGGGGTTTACTTCGTCGATACCATCTTGCTCAATTTCAGCAATAATTTGCTGACCTTCCAAATTGCTAATATCGAAGTCGTATTTTTCTTCCATTATGGTATATAAATCTTTGACCATATCAGCAGGAAAAAACCCGAAAGTACCGCTAATATCAGCGTCAGGTGGTAGCAGCTTATGAGGGAAAAAGTTAAAACTAGCAATAAGTAATAAGCGGCTATTACCAGCGATGGCATCCCACAATTGCAGTGCTGGCTCAAAGCCGCGCAGGTTTATTTCGATTGACTGCCAATGAATGGCTTCTTCTTCAGTAATTTCCAGTAACTGTTGGTATTTGCTTTCATCATCACCGTTAAGCGAGGTCGGGTAACTTTCTTCGTCAATAAGTAATAAGTGAATTAAGCTGCTCATAGGTAATAGGCTCGTGTTGTGTGATTAGCGAACTAATCAATTAAAAATAAGGGTAGATAAAGTGAATTGGTTTGGCATTGCCAGCCGTGCAGGTCTTTGCCTAATTTAGCCATAGTAAGCGCATTTAAACAGATAAAGCCTTCTTCCATATCTTTGTAATCACCAAATTTGCATTCATCAGTATGCCATTTTATGGCTTTATCAATACTGGCTTGCCAAAGTGTTATATCGGCTGATGTTAAAGCAGAAATCGCTTCGATTAACGGGAGGATATACTGTAATACATCTTTATCCTTGGTGTTTTTGGTTTCAAGTAAGGCGGCATCAATATCGCTTTGCTCAGGTGTGCCACCTGTAACAATATTTTTTAATAATTCAACATATTGGAGTTTGGCTTGATGTTGAACACTCGATAGTTTTATTTCACTGTGTTTAAGTTTTTCTAAAACTTCCTGCTCAGCAAAAAGAAGAACAATATTGAGATCTTGTTGAATAGTCCAATCGTTATGACTTGTTTTTAACTCAGGGTCAAAACCTCGTAAAAATGCAAAAGGTGCTGCTTTTTCGAAGTATGATTTAGTTTCAGGGAAATTTTCTAATACATAGTATGCATATGCTAATTCAATATATTTATTAGCTACCACAAAGGTGGCTTGCTGCCTCACTTCTATATAAACAGAATTGTCTAGTATTTGAGGTGTTCGCTTAGTTAAAACAATAGGAGCACGTTTAAATAGTCGCTCAAAGTCAATTTCACATTTATTTAAATTTAACATTAAAATTTCTCTACGGTAAAGGTTGTAATTTTCCACCAATTATTTTGCCGTTATCTTCAACAGCTTCGATAACTAATTTACTTATTTTTGGATCGCCATCTTCAATAGCATCGAATAAATTTTCACCTAATTGATTCTGAGCTTGGTATTTTTTAGATTTTTTCATGCTAGCCAGAGTGTTATCAATCCATTTATCAGTCATTTGATCTCCCTTTTTGGCTCCTTTAGTAAGTTTGGCACCAGGTCCTTTAGCTTCTACAATAAAGTATTCTAGCACGTTGCCGTCTTTATCACGCTTAGCCCAAACTTGGTCAAAACCGGGCCCAGGACCAAAACCTAATTCCATTTTCGCAGGTGGCGGTGGCTTAGAAAAGTGTTTTGCCATATATGCACTTGCAGCACGTTCTCCTTTAACCTCGGTCAGCTTCGCTTTAAATGCGCCAATGCGGCTACTAGAATCTTTATCATTAATAGCTTTGGCTAGTTTTTTCTTATATGCCGTTTCATAGTCCGCTAGGTTTTTGTAATGGGCATCAAGAGCAGGGTTTCTTACTAACTTAAGTGCTGACACTTGCGTTGTTACGCCTCGATTGGTACCTGGTTGTAATGCCGCATCGGGCTTGTCAATGCGCTCAATTAATTTAGGTTGCTCAGGCGATACTGTGTGCGATATTGTTTTATCTAGCTGTTTGCGCTTAAGTATATCGGCCATATTAACCAGTGCGCGATTGGCGCTGGCAAGGTGTTTTGATTTACTCGCTGCAGAAGCGGCAACACCCACCCCGCCTGTTAATATCGCTAATAATATTTCAAAGGCCATTACACCAGTTATGCGCTGTTTATCAACGTACGAGTGGGCTTCAATATAGTCATACGGGAAGCGCGCGAGTGTATTGCGGGTGTCTTCATCGTCCATTAAGGCGAGTAATAATTCAAAGGCATCTGATAATGCACTGGTTGTTTTTTGGCTAAAGGCTAAAATTGTTTCAAGTTCGTGCTTAACCGCGTGTTTATCACCACTTGCAACGGCATCAATCATCCTAAAACAGGCAGAATACACACTGATATTTACATCAATCCCCAATACGATTAAATCAGCGATACCCGTTACAAGGGACTTTGCGCCTTGATACAGGCCCGTTGCGCGTGCACCGGTTTCAATCATCCATTGGGTAAAAAAGTCCTCTTGCTCAAAAATAGCATCGCCAATAGCGGCTTGTTTGCGTATTTCATTAAGCATGGAGGTGAGATGTTGTTTAAAGTCGTTACGCAGTTGGATGAGTTGTTGCTCATCAGCTTGAGTGGTTGCGCGCAGCAAAACATCACTTTTACCTTGCGGTAAATTAGCCAAGGTGGCTACACCGTTTGCCAGTGAGCCGGTATGTTCAATGCCCTCATTATCGATAACGATATAGTCAATACCATCAACGGGTGAGCCATCATCATAAAGGTATTCAAGTTCAAGCTGAGCGAGTGAACCTGCGGATAACGTATTGTCACCCAAATCAAACGCAGTCACTTGGCTAATATTGGCCGGGCTTGCATTGCTTGGTGCCCGCGCTGTTTGTGGGCTGGTTATGTCGTAATCTACCGGGCCATCAAAGGTTATAAATGTGCCATCGAGTGTGAGCACGTTAGTGGCGGTAATATCAACATTACCTTGGCTGTCGAGTTTTATCTCGCCGCCCGCGTTGTGAATAATTAAATCGCCATTGCCAGAGCCATTAGGCAC
>NZ_BADT01000161.1 GCF_000239855.1 Pseudoalteromonas sp. BSi20652
CGAGGGTTCGAATCCCTCTCCCTCCACCATTATTCTTAAACCCAGTCATTAATTTTACTGGGTTTTTAATGCCTGAAATCACAAAGCGCAGAGAGTTGGTTTAAGCTGTTTTATTTTTTAATCTAATACTATGTATAACTTGCTTAAATTTTGTTTGAGTTGCTTCTGCCTATGCTGATAATGTGTAGTGCCTTAATTAGTTCCTGTTTTTCAATAGGCTTTGAAACATAGCCATCGAATAGTTGTTTATAAAGCTGTTTTTGCTCTGTAAATACGTTTGCCGTCAGTGCCACAATAATTTGCTGACTATTTACTTGTTTAATTTTTTTGCATGCTTCAAAGCCATCCATTTTGGGCATTTGAATATCCATAAAAATAATATCTGGCTTTATTTTTGTATATAACTCAATGGCTTCAAGTCCATTTTTTGCTATTACTATATTTGCATTGGTTGGTTCAAGCATTGCTGATACTACAAGTTGATTAATTTTGTTATCTTCAGCTATTAAAATTGTTTTATTGGTTAAATTAGGGAATTCTAAATTTTTTGTATTTAGAATTATTGGTTTAACATCTGCTTGTTTAAGTGGCAAATAGACACAAAATTGGCTTCCAGAGCCCAGCTCGCTGGTGACTTTAATTTCGCCTTTCATTAAATTAATCAATGATTTTGTAATTGGTAGCCCCAAGCCAGTGCCACCATATTGCCTGGTAGTTGAGGTTTCAGCTTGTTCAAAGCGTTCAAATAATCTGTTTATAACATTTTTAGAAATACCAATTCCGGTATCAGAAATAATCCCACAGACTTTATTATCTTTCGTTAACTTAAATTCAACGGTAACGCCGCCATAATGGGTAAACTTAATTGCATTAGAGATTAAGTTTAAAAATACTTGCCTGAGCCTAACTGCATCGCCAATCCAATATTTATGTCCAATATTAGAAGTAAAGCGCAGATAAATATTTTTTTCGTTGGAGAGAATACTTAAATCTGACTCTAAATGGTTTATTAACTCGCTTAACTCAAAAGGTTTATTTTCAAGGGATAACTTGCCAGCCTCAATTTTAGAAAAATCCAGAATGTCATTAATGATTATTGTTAACGATCGGGAAGAATAAAGTGCTTTTTTTAAGAAATCTTTGGATTTATCGTTAAGGGGTTGTTCTTGTAGTAGCTGTAAAGTCCCTAAAATACCATTCATAGGGGTTCGAATTTCATGACTCATATTTGCTAAAAATTCTGATTTAGCTTTAGAGCTTTCCTCAGCAAGTTCTTTTGCTTTAGCTAGGGCTTCATCGTGTTTTATTTGTTGTGTTAAATCAAAGGCTATTCCTAAAAATCCAACGACTTGTGCTTTACTATTAAGTAAAGACGTTACGCTCAAACTTACTTGAATATGCTTACCGCTCGAATTTACATATGTCCATTGATTTACATCAGGTTGTGTTGGTGTGGCTTTAACGACTAATGTATTAAAATCTGGCTCTATCGGTTTTTTTAGCTCTTTAGTTAGTTGTTTTGCTTTTTTTACAATTTCATCTTTTATATGAAAAAGCCCTGGATTAGCAATGCCTATGACTTCGCTAGCTTTGTAGCCTAGTAGTTTTTCTGCTGCAGGGTTGAATTCAGTAATTAGGCCCATTTTATCTGTGGAAATAATTGAGTAGCTCGCACTGTCTAAAATACTACGCTGTAAAGTACTAATTTCTGCAATTTGTTGTGTACGTAGCTTTACTTCGGTCTCTAATTTTGAATTTGCGAATTCGAGTATATGTTTATGTTTTTTTGCCGCTTGTGCTTCAAATAGTGTTCTTTGAGTTTTACGGTGTATTAGTAGTTGCATCGCAAATACCAATAGAATGGCGATAATAGTAAAAAATAATCCGTTAACGAGTTCATGATAGCGATTAGGTAAATCCAAATTTTTAATAAAAGTGTCAGAGCCATAAAGTGTTACTTCCCAATCACGACCAATGACTTGGATAACAGTTGATACGTTAAATTTAGAATTACTATTTTTATCACCATAACTAAAAAATTCTAATTTAGTGTCTTTATTAATATCAGCAATTGTTAAATAGTTCTCATCTGTTTCCGACAAAGCGTCTAATATATTATTAATTAACAGAGGGGAGTATGCCCAACCAATTAAGTCTTCAAGTCGTTGTTGCTGACTTATTGGTGTGGTGGCTACTTTATAAATAGGAAGTAAAATTAGAAACCCTTGTTTAGTTTTACTACCAGCTTGCACTAACGTTATTGGGGCAGAGAGTTGAGCTTGACCTGTTATAGCAGATTTTAATGCAACATAACGTCGTATGTCTTCAGAACTAATATCTAAGCCAATGGCTTGTGCATTGTTTTTTTCAGGGAATATATATTGAATAATAAACAGGTCACTGTCATGAACAGATAATGTTTTTAAATTAAAGGTCTGATCGGGACGATCATTTTTAGCTAATTCTAAAAACGGTTCGAGTAAGTTTGGTGTTATCTTTTTTATAAAACCAATGCCATTTGCCCCAGGAAATTCTAAAGAGTAATTTCTACTATTTGAGTAATTTGAAATTGTTTCATAGTTTAAATGAGTTATGCCTATGCCGTGTATAAACCCCTTTAAGCCAAATAAACCATATTTGTATAAGTTTACTTTATTACTAATGCCTGTGCTAAGTGAAGTGAGTCGATTATTTAAAGCCGTTAAAACTTTTAAATCTAACGCTTGTTGATATTTAGTGTGCTGAGTATAGGTATAAATAATACCAATAGTGAGAATAACAAATTGAGCTGCTACTTTTAGCATTACCCCTTTATTATCCCTATATTGTAAACTCATCAACTCACCCTTTTTTGTGTTGTTATTAGACTGTGTATATCTTTTTATTTGACTAAATATAGCACTTATTTTTAAGGTTACAACGTTGATTTTTTTATAATTGACAGTAGCTTATATAAATTATAAAACAAGATTATTTACAATAAAAATGTGCTTGTAAATAATTTTAATTAACTCGCGTATTGCCCTTTCATGATTAATTTGTTCAATTCACAAAGATCCACACGCCCTAATAAAAACAAAAAACATGGCAAGCGTTTATAGGTATTGATTTAAAAGCTTTAACTGCGGGATTAAAAACTCAGTTTTATTACACTAATGGTACTGGTGCTGAAAATTCTGTTTTAAGTAAATTATATTGAGGCGCTGTTGAAGATACGGGCTATTAATACATCGATACGATGTTGAACTGATATAAGGGTTGAGTTTTTGGTGGTTGGTTTTAGATTACAATACAAAAAACAGGAATGTTGATTGCGTTAAAGGTGATGGAGCTGATCACCGAGTGTATTGATTACACGATTAATTTTTAAATGGTATGTGTATTAACGTGTTTAGCCCAATAAAAATTAAAAGTGTTATCTATAAAAAAGCGACTTACTTATTTACAGTAGTCGCGTTTTAAATGTTGTTTTAAACCTAGATGGACACCTTAGTACTCTGTGTGTTTGGCGTTTAAATAATTATGTGAGGCACAATTATTCTTATATACACATTAAACAACTTAACCTAGCTACACTGACGTAGTTCAATCTCTGAAGATCAATAGAGTACTTTAATTTAGGTTAGTATTTTTCTTTGGTGCTTTTAATTGTTTTTCAAATTCATCTGAAAACAATATTGTTCCGTCGTCGTCTTCAGTAGGGAATGCAGCAATAAGTAGGTCATCTTCTTCAAGACCCGGTGTCCAGCGGCTAAACCAATCTGCAAGAGGAATCGCTTTAGCGCTGCAGCCAGCCCATTCGCCAGTTGCCCATGCTTCTGCAAATTCTCGAGTAGGCCAAACTGGAACGCAGTCGTCATCTTCGTTGGCTAGCATAACGCAGCCATCATCGTCGTTTAAAATCCATACTTGTTTAAATTGTTGCACGGTTTCGAACATATAGGCGAGACGTTTTTTTGCTCCAAGTCCTAAAATTATTGCTTGTTGTTCGCTTAGGTTTGATGTTGTCATAATTAGTTCACTCTTAATTAGTATATCTAAATTATATGCACACAAGTATATCGAGTTATATGACAGAGTGTTGAAAAGTTGCTATTTAATTTCATTAATTAAGATCGATTTTGTGTATTGAACAGTATAATCTCACACTAATTTGAGCGATCATTCAAAATAAGCTTGAATGTTTGTAAAAAGGCCACATTGTAGTAGGCACATATTTAATGAAGGATTGAAAAATGACAACTGATTTACTTGCTCCGTTTAAACTAAATAACACCATAGAACTTAAAAACCGCGTACTTATGGCGCCACTAACCCGTTGTATGGCTGATGATAACTTAGTACCAACGCAAGATGTAGTTGACTATTATGCTCGCCGTGCCGAAATCGGTTTAATTATTAGCGAAGCAACTATTATTCGTCCAGACGGACAAGGTTACCCAAATACACCGGGTTTATTTACCAGCGAGCAGATTCAAGGTTGGAAAAAAGTAACTGACGCAGTACACGCTAATGGCGGCAAAATGTTTGCACAGCTTTGGCATGTTGGCCGTGTTGCACATCCTCACTTTTTTGATGGCGATGTACTTGCACCATCGGCAATTGGCGTTGAAGGGTCTGTACCACGTATGCGTGAGCTTACATACATCACACCAAAAGCAGCCACAACTGATGATATTAAAAGCCTAGTTGCTGACTTTGCAAAAGCAGCTGAAAACGCAATTGAAGCAGGCTTTGATGGGGTTGAGATTCACGGTGCTAATGGTTATTTAATTGACCAATTTTTACATTACGCTGCAAATACACGCAGCGACGAATACGGTCAAACGCCTGAAAATATGTCGCGTTTTGCACTAGAAGTAACAGATGCGGTTATTGCTGCTGTAGGCAACGAGCGTACTGCTTTGCGTTTAACACCAGGTGCTTACTTTAATATGAGCGAAGATAACCGTGATAAAGCGGTATTTGATTATTTATTACCAGAACTTGAAAAGAGAGAGCTTGCGTATCTACACGGTGGAATTTTTGACGACAGCACTACGTTTGATTCTCTTGAAGGCAAAACAACCTCTGAATTTTTACGAGCAGGTTACAAAGGCACATTAGTTGGTGTGGGTAGCTACAGCTTTGAAACAGCAAAAGAGGCGATTAACGACGGCAAGTTTGACTTAATAGCGATAGGTCGTCCACTTATTGCAAATCCAGATTATATTAGCAAGGTTGCAAACGGTGAAGAGTTAGTACCGTACAGCGATGAAATGCTAGCTGAATTGAAATAACAGCTAATTATATAGTTATTAAGACACCCAAAGGTAAACCTTTGGGTGTCTTTTTTTTGTACATATTCCCGCCATAAATCTTCCATATTTGTTTAATTTTTATGTAAATAAAGTTCATCCTCGTTGTCATATTTAAAATTCATACTGTGCCCGTTTTCATAACAATTTTTAATAAAATCAAACGGGACAACAATGTACGCTTTAAAAAGTAAATCGCTTTTGAGTATGGCTATTGCCATGGCTTTATCAACCTCTGCTTATGCTAACGACAACACCATAGAAGAAGTAACCGTCATAGCTAAGCCAACGAGTTATGCTAATAATGTTATTGAGCCTGCAATGCTTGAACAACAAAGTTCGGTATCAAGCATATTATCGGTTATTGATAACTTGCCTGGTATTAGCATAAACGAAGGTGATGCGTTTGGTGGCGACGATTGGTCTACTACAATTACAATGCGTGGCTTTAGTATAGATGGGAACCAACAGCAATTAGGTATGACGGTAGATGGCATTCCCAATGGTGGCTCTAATTATGGCGGTGGCGCTAAAGCTAACCGATATCTTGACAGCGAAAACCTTGCAACGGTTGAAGTAGGTCAAGGCACCTCTGATATTAAGTCGGCTTCGCTTGAAGCATTAGGTGGTACATTTAACTTTGTAAGTAAAGACCCAAGCCTTGAAAAATCGACTACGTTTGCTTATACCTCAGGCAGCCACGATGCCACTCGTTATTATGTAAAACACGAAACAGGCACTATTTTTAGTAATACACGCGCGTATGTTAGTTACTCGCAAACAGATACAAGTCGCTGGATTGGTTCAGGCAGTAATGGCGGTAAAGATAATCAACATGCTGAAGTTAAGTTTGTATCTAATTTTAACGATTTAACACTCACCGGGCGTTTATCTTACGATGATGTAAGTGAAACAAATTACAACAGTGTAAGCCTTGAGCAGTTTGAGCAAACACCAGATTGGGATCAGCTAACATGGAATTGGACGGGAGTTCCACATTTTGACCAAATGTTCGCAGAAGGTTGGGGAACGCTTCGTGAAAACACCTTAGCGTATTTAAAGTTTGAATACGCTATTTCGCCAAGCTCATTGTTAACAGTAAGTCCTTATTATCATAAAAATTCAGGGCGGGGCGATTGGATCCCACCATATTTAACAACGCCTGTTGATGAAAATGGCGACCCAACTCTAGAGGGCGGCACTAATGCAGGCTCTTATGGTTTTGCTGATAGTGAAGGCAACCCGCTTGCACCAAATGCCGATTGTACGCAAAGTTTGAGCTGGCCATGGGAGTCGGGTCCTGGTTTAAATCCTGCGTGTTACGATACAACAGCAACACCGGTTATGTCATACCGCCATACGCATTACAACAAAGATCGTTTAGGTTTAACGGCAAACTACCAAGCTACGTTTGGCGATCACGATATAGAAGCGGGCTTTTGGTATGAGCAAAGCGAGCGTGATGAGTCGCGTGATTGGCATAAAGTTATAGATGCACGCATATATCATCACTATGACAGTTCGCCATATTGGACTCAATACAAAAACACGTTTGAAACCGACACGTTTAAATGGTATGCACAAGATTCAATAGTGCTTAGCGATTTTACGCTTAACTTAGGTGTTAAAAAGTACCTTGTTGATATTGAAAAGTACGACCATTATGAAAATGCAACAACAGCCAAAATAAATAGCGATTCTGATGTACTCTTCAGTGGCGGTATTTTGTATCAGTTAAATGATTCTACAGAGTTATTTACCAGCTACAGCGAAAACTTTGCAGCGATTAAAGATGGTGTGCTTGAGCGCGACAGCTCTGACTTATCAGCTATAGAGCCAGAAACCGCTGAAAATATTGACCTAGGTATACGTTATCAAAATAGTGAATTAAAATTAACGGCAACGGCTTATTTAATTGAGTTTAACAACCGTATTACCTTTATTGCACCAGGCAGCGATACGGGCGGTATTGATTACACTATTGGTACTAATGGTTCATACTTAAACGTAGGTGGTATTGAGTCTAAAGGATTAGAACTATCGGCAAGTTATATGCTAAGTCCAGAATGGAATGTGTACAGTTCATACACAAATAATGACTCAGAGTACAAGGGTGATGCACCGGGTTTTGAAGCTGGCGATAAAGTTATAGACTCAGTGGATGATTTGTTTGTGCTATCTACAGACTACTACAATGGTGATTTTCGCTTTGGTTTATCAGCTAAGTATACCGGCGAACGTGGTGAAGTTGATAGCTACACTTCGCTTGACTTAAATGCGGGTTACTCGGCTAATGTTGATGCAGGTCCATTCAAAGCTGTTGATATAGCATTTGTAGTTTATAACATAACCGACACAAGTTATTTAGCAGGCGGTACAGGTAATGGCACTACTTACTTTATAGGAGCACCTCGTACAGCCGCTGTTACTTTAACCGCTACTTTTTAATAACTAAGCAAGTTTAAAGTAAGTATTTTTTAGCCCATCAATGATGGGCTTTTAACTATAAAATATATCTTCTTATTTTGTTTCAGCGCTTATAAATAAAACGTTTTATAACTCTCTGATTTATTAAAGCTAATTACCCGTTTACGCTACCCCTACAATTGAAAATATCTTACACTGGTTTTATCTCAAAAAAGGTCAGTGTTATATGCTAAATATTATTCAATCAAACCGGATGGAAGCCCTGCAAGCGCAGTTCCACCAGCTGTTAAAAGTAAACCCATTGCAAAGCCCGTTCGACAAAGAAGTAGTGCTAGTGCAATCGCCGGGTATGTCGCAGTGGTTAAAAATAGGTTTGAGCGAAAACTTAGGGGTCGCAGCGCAGGTGGATTTTCCGCTGCCGTCGAGCTTTATTTGGCAGTTGTATCAGCAATTGCTGCCAAATGTCCCTAAAGAGTCGGCATTTAATAAACCCAACCTTGCTTGGAAACTGTTTGCAATTTTACCAAACTGTATTGACGAGCCGTTATATTTGCCGCTAAAAACCTATTTAGAGGGCGATATTGACGGGCAAAAAACCTTTGCGCTGTGCGAAAAAATAGCCGATGTGTACGACCAATATTTAATGTACCGACCGCACTGGATAGCCACATGGGATAGCGGCAAAGATGAGCTTGATGACGTAGATGTAGCCATTGCCCCATGGCAACCTGATTTATGGCGACGCATTGTAAAACTAAGCCAAGAGCTTGGGCAAAGCCAATTTCATCGCGCTAACATGCAAGGGCAATTACTTACAGCACTTGAGACGATGGACAATAGCTTACTGCCACAACGCATTAGCTTATTTGGTATATCGGCGATTGCCAGCTCCCAGCTAGACGTATTTGAAGCGCTGAGTAAAAAAACCGAGGTTATATTATTCTTTTTTAACCCAAGTGAGCATTACTGGGGCGATATTATAGATGAAAAAACAGCAGCTAAAATAAGCGCTAAATACGCCAAAATGCCGCTGGTGGAAGCGCAACAAAAAAAACAAACCAATCCAGATGAAGAATACTACTTTATAGGTAATCCGTTGTTGTCGTCGTGGGGTAAATTAGGTCGCGACTATTTTGAACAACTTGTGCAGCTAGATGCCCGTTGGATTGATGGTTTTATTGATGTGTTTGACGACACCTTACTAGGGCAAGTGCAAAGCGAGATTTATCAGCTTGCGTTTAAAGGTGAATCGCTGACCGATAACAAAGAGTGGTTTATAAACGACGAAGGTAAATTACCAATCAGCGCAACCGACACCAGTATTACGCTAAGCGATTGCCATACACCGCTTAGAGAAGTTGAGCGCTTGCACGACTACTTACTTAACTTATTTAATCAAAACCCAACGCTTACCCCCAAAGACATAATTGTCATGATGCCCGATGTAGGCACTTACAGCCCCTATATTGAAGCCGTATTTGGCGGGGCACAAGGCAGCCGCTTTATTCCTTATGCATTGGCTGATTTAGCCATAGAGCAAGAAAAGCCCGTGCTTAGCTCATTTGCGAGTTTAGCTAACTTACCGTTTTCGCGCTTTGGTGTGTCGGATATTCTCGATTTATTACAAGTGACGCAAATAGCCGAAAAATTTGGGCTTGAAGCACACGAATACGAGCAA
This sequence comes from Pseudoalteromonas sp. BSi20652, assembly GCF_000239855.1. Classification (GTDB taxonomy): domain Bacteria; phylum Pseudomonadota; class Gammaproteobacteria; order Enterobacterales; family Alteromonadaceae; genus Pseudoalteromonas. The sequence continues at coordinate 9,403 of NZ_BADT01000161.1, forward strand.
ATTCAATATTGGCTTGAACGTGTAGGCGTTAAATGGGGTATAAACGCAGCGCATAAAAGCAGCTTTGATTTACCCGCTATCGATTTAAATACCTGGCAACACGGGCTCAACCGTTTACTGCTTGGCATTGCCATGCGCGACGAACAATGCCCGTTTAACGGTATTTACAGCGCTGATGAAGTAGAAGGCATGGCGCTTGATACACTCAATAAGCTCGTGCACTTTATTGATGTACTGCAAAGCTTTAAAGAGCAGCTAACGCCCGATGATACGCTCACTAATAAAGCGCATATTTTAAGCGAGCTATTAAACGCCATATACGAAAGTGAAAGCGACGACAGCTGGGATTTATTAGTACTTCAAAACGTGCTCGAAGAGTTACAAAAGCACCACGACAACGGCGATTACAGCAAAGCGGTTTCGCAGCGTATTGTCAGTTACTTAGTTAAACAAGGCATTCAAGAAAAAGGCGTAGGGCAGCGATTTTTGGTCGGGCAAGTAAACTTTTGTACGCTTATGCCCATGCGCGCCGTACCATTTAAAGTGGTATGTATGCTTGGCTTAAATGATGCCGACTACCCGCGTAACGTACAGCCTATTGGTTTTGACTTAGTGCCTTATTCTAAAAAGCAAAAAGGTGACCGATCACGTAAATTAGATGACCGTTACTTATTTTTAGAAGCGCTATTAAGTGCCCGCGACAACTTATACATGAGTTACATTGGTCGATCGTGTTTTGATAACCAACCGCGCATGCCATCAACGCTTGTAAGTGAGCTGTTAGAATATATTGGGCGTAGTTTTGTATTAAGCGATAAAAGCGAAAAAACGCTGCCAGCATGTTTAATTAATCAGCAGCATTTACAGCCCTTTAATAGCCATTACTATTTAGCCGATGAGCAAGCTAGTACTGTGCTGAGCAACCACAGTTACAATCCAATTTGGCTGCCAAGTGAGTCAATTAAACCACAGCCGGTTATTGCGCTTGATGTGACTGTGCCAGATCAGCTAGATCTCGATGTGTTTATTAGAAGTGTGTGCAGCGCACAAGAGAGCTTTTATCAACAAACATTGGGCTTACGCCTGCCACAATTTAACGAAGTAGCAAAAGACGAAGAACCCTTTAGCCTAGATGCGCTGCGCCGTTATTTTTACCTTGATGAAATACTTAAAGCCAATATAAACGAGCAACCACTAAGTACCGAGCAAATACTGCAGCGGGGTGAGTTACCTCAAGCCAATGTAGGCAGCCTCATATTTGAGAGTATGGAGCACCGAGTTGATGCGCTTGCAGGGCAAGTAAAAGAGCACATTAAAGGCGGAAAAAGTGAGCCAATAGAAGTTTTGCTTACCATTGAAGGCACTAAAATAGAGGGCTGGCTCAATCATGTGTATTTGCAAAAACAAGTGTTTTACCGCAGTGCGAGTATTAAAGCGAAAGATTTAATTAAAGGCTTTATTTATCACCTTGCAGCGCAAAGTATGGATCAACAAGTAGAAACATTGTTACTTGGGCTCGATAAGCAAATTACCTTTGCGCCAATTAATAAAGCTGATGCCGATGCATTGTTACTTGATTGGTTTGAGTTATACAAAGCGCTGCGCGCAGAGCCTGTGCCATTTTTTCCGGTAAGTGGTTATGAATACGTTAAAAGCGGCGGCGATATAACAAAAGCAATGAGCAAATTTAGCCCGCAATACATAGGGCGAGGCGAGGGCGAAAACCCGTATATTCGCTTAACGGTGCAATCGCTAAACGACTGCCAAGAAGAATTTATAAAATGGAGTGATAAATTGCTCACGCCTTTATTTGAACACGCAAAGGAGAGTGACCATGCAAGCGCTTAATCCTCTTACTATGCCGCTCATTGGTCAAAGCTTAATAGAAGCCAGTGCGGGTACCGGCAAAACTTATACAATTACGGGGCTGTATTTACGTTACTTACTAGGTATGCAAATAGAGGGTGAGTTAAATACGCCGCTCAGTGTTGAGCAAATTTTGGTAGTAACCTTTACCGACGCTGCCACCCAAGAAATTAAAGACCGCGTGCGCAGCCGAATTATTGCTGCGCGCGACGCATTGCTTGGGCAAGACCCAAATGACGAACTCATTGAAGGCGTAATTGCCAAAATTGACGATAAACACCGCGCGTTTGATTTGCTCGATGCAGCTGCTAAATCAATGGACGAAGCCGCTATTTTTACCATTCACGGCTTTTGTCAGCGGATGCTAAAACAACATGCGTTTGAGTCGGGTGTGGCGTTTAATCTCGAATTTATTTTAGATGAGCGCGACATACTGCTCGAAACCATTAAAGATTTTTGGCGCGCGTTTGTATACCCACTTAATAAAGAACGCACCGATGCTATTTTAGATGTATTTGCCGCACCAGAGGCTTTATTCGCTCAAGTGGCGAGCATTTTAAACAAAGCTAATGCGCACATTACACCACAAATAAATTTAGATGATGTATGGAAAGCCCGTGACGAGTACATAACCCTTGTGCCTGCATTTAAAAAAGCGGTGTTAGAGCAAGAGTTTATCGGTGCTATTAAAAGCTCGGGTTTAAGCGGGTCTAAAACGCCAGCACGAAAAGGCAGCCTGGGTGCGCTTGAAGCATTTTGTTTAGGCGGCGATTTATTTTTTGAATTTGGCACTAACAAGTATTCGTTTGAAGTATGGAGTACAGAAAACCTAAGAGATGCAGGCAACTATAAAAAGAATCAGCCATTATTTGTGCATCCATTACTGAGTCAGTTTGACGAGCTTGCCGCCCTTAATAACACCATAAACCAAGGGCTTAAAATAGCAGTTATACAACATGCAGCACGCTGGGTAAAAGCTGCAATAGTTAAGCGCAAGCAAGAGCAAAGCGTGATCACCCCAGATGACTTATTGACCAATTTACACAGTGCGCTTAATAACGAGCAAGGCGACGTACTGGCGCAAAAAATTGCGCAGTTGTTTCCGGTTGCCATGATTGATGAATTCCAAGATACCGATCCGATTCAGTACGGTATTTTTAGTAAAATTTATGGGCAACAAAATACCACGCTTGCCATGATAGGCGATCCCAAACAGGCTATTTATGGCTTTAGGGGCGCGGATATTTTTACGTATATTGGCGCAAAAGAAGCTGTACAGACTGATCAGCAATTTACGCTGGGTACTAACTTTCGCTCAAGCACCGATATAGTCAATAGCGTTAATAGTTTATTTGGCAAACACGCTAACAGCTTTATTTATAACGACGCCATACCGTTTAACGCAGTAGCTGCTAAAGGCAAAAAAGCGGATGACTCTTTTTTAATTGATGGCAAACCTGCTACCGCATTCGAATTTAATGTATTTGTAGATGAAGCCGCCGATGAAAAGAACAAACCAACTAACAAAGGTGTAGGGCAAGCGCATTTAGCCACTCACTTTGCGAATAAAATAGTGACCCTGCTTGAAAAAGCAAAACAAGGGGATGCGTGTATTGGCAGTAACCCTGTAAGTGCTGCTGATATTTGTATATTAGTGCGCGACCGTGTTGAAGCGCAAATAATGAAAAAAGCGCTAGATGATGCCAAAATTTCCAGCGTGTATTTATCGCGAGAAAGCGTTTTTAGCCAAGAGCTTAGCCATCATTTACTTAACTTTTTAACAGCGCTGCATGGTCAATATGACGAGTCATTGCTGCGCGGTGTTTTAGCCGGACCACTATTTTGTTTAAGTTATAACGAAATACACGCACTCGCTGATGATGAAAATAAATGGCAAGACTACTTAAACTTTTTTGCACAGCTTAGCCACATTTGGAACAAGCAAGGCGCTATGGCAATGCTTGAGCGCTTAATGAGCCATAACCAGCTTAGCGCTAAATGGCAAGGATTGGGATATAACGTTGAGCGTTGGCTGACGGACTTTAGGCATTTGGGCGAAATACTTCAGCAAAAACAAATAGAGCTTGAAGGTACGCTGCGTTTGCTGCGCTGGTTTGCACAGAAGGTAAGCCAACAAGATGGCGAAACAGTACAAGTGCGCCTAGAAAGTGACGCCAACTTAGTTAAAATTGTCACTATGCATGCCTCAAAGGGGCTTGAATACCCTTTGGTATTTATGCCGTTTGCCAGTGGCTATCGCGAGACAAAAGAAGCGCTTTATCATAATAATGGCAAGCTAGTTTACGATTTAAGTAAAGACGAAGATGCCCTTCAAAAAGCAGAGCAAGAACGCCTAGCTGAAGATTTACGCCTGCTTTATGTAGCACTTACTCGCGCCGTACATTTTTGTGCGCTTGGTGTTTATAACATTGGGCAAGGACAAAGTAGCCGCTTGGCTATGCAAAGTAGTGCACTAGGACACGTGTTATTTGCAGGGCTTGAACTTGCCAGTAGCCAAACATGGCGCACGCATTTAAGTGAGTTTTGCGACGCTAATAGCGCGATGAGCTATCAGCAATTTACCTCACAAACGTTATTAAAGCAGGGAACACTTTGTTTTAATAACAGTGAAAGTGCCCAGCAAACGTTAAGTGTTAATAAAGTAACAGCAAACATTGAGCGTAATTGGCGAGCAACTAGCTTTAGTGCATTGAGCTTTAAAAAGCACAGCGACCAATTAGCCCCAGGGCGAAGTGATGAAGATCACGAAAAAGACGAGTTTGCAGTGCAAGAGGACGAACTACCATCACCTTATAGTTTTCCTAAAGGGGCAAAGCCCGGTAGCTGTTTACACGAAATATTTGAACAAATAGATTTTACTAGCCCAATAGTTCACCCAACTAATAGCGATCAAAACTTATCTGAGGTAGTTAAGCGCAGCCTTGAAAAATACCACATAGGTGAGCAATGGCGAGAAGTGGCTGAAAAATGGGTGCTTGATGTTCTTGCATGCCCCCTAGATAACAGCTCTTTAGAAAACGGGCTTCTTTCATTGGGTGTGCTCACACCCAAAGATTGCCTAGTCGAAATGGAATTTAATTTACCACTTGGGAGCTTAAGTGCACCTAAGCTAAACGAAATGCTGGTTAAACATTTTGGCTTTACGCAAAGTAAGCTTGAATTTTCGCACGTAAAGGGCTTGTTAAAAGGCTTTGTCGATTTAATATTTTGCTACCAAGGCAAATATTATATTTTAGATTATAAGTCTAATTATTTAGGCAGTACGCCAGCTGATTACGAGAGCGACATGCTTGATCAAGCGATGAGCAGTCATCAGTATCATTTACAGTATTTAATTTACACCGTAGCGCTGCATCGTTTATTAAAGCAACGTATAGCTGATTACTCAATAGAAACCCATTTAGGCGGCGTGTATTACACGTTTTTACGTGGAATGCCGGCAGGGCAAGGCGTGTACTTTAAAAAGCTAACTGTAGAGCAAGTAACTATTTTAGATGGCTTATTTAGCCAAGGAGCTATGCTATGAGCGATTTAAATAAGCAACCTGGATTGTTTGACGATATTGACGAGACACTTAATAATGAAGCCGCAGAGCCTCTTACTTCAAAAAATGTAGCACAAGATGCCCCATTAGAGGACATTGTGTTAAATAATACGATTACCGAAGTCCCGTTACTTGAGTATTTATTAGCGCAAAATCGACTGCGTGTAGTTGATGTGAAGCTCGCTGAATTACTGTGTGCTAATGACATTGAGCAAACTCACAATGAACTGTTTTATATTATTTTATTGCTGTGCTTATCGCAGCAAAGCCAGCATAGCTGCCTAACTTTAAATGAGGTTGATTGGAGTAATCCTTTTAACTTGCGCAACAGTGACTTTAATAAACTCGATGGCAATGTACCCAGTACGCTAAGCCCGTTTAGTGATGACTTTAATGTACATACAGCGCTTAGTTATTTACAAAGCCATGAAAGCGTAGGCGAAAATAAACCACTGCAACTGTTTAACGAGCGACTTTATTTTGCGCGCCTTGCTGGTTATGAGCAAACGCTCGCGGACAGGCTATTAAGTATGAGCGAGCGAAAGCTCAATATTAATAATGAAGTATTGGCAGAACTTTTAAATACCTATTTTCCTGCTGATTCAACAATTGAAACTGATTGGCAAAAAGTGGCGTGTGCGATTGCCGCCACCAAAGGCTTTAGCGTGATCACGGGTGGCCCAGGTACAGGTAAAACTACCACAGTGACTAAGTTGCTGGCTATTTTGCAGTCGCTTTATAAAACCGCGCCGCTTAGCATCAAGCTGGTGGCACCCACTGGTAAAGCAGCTGCACGTTTAAGTGAATCTATTTTAGGTGCCAAAAATAAGCTCACAACGATTCCTGATGATATAAAAACGCTGATCCCGCAAAGCGCTCAAACTATTCATCGCTTATTAGGTGTAAAACCGTTTACTAATAAATTTAGGCATAACAAAAGCAATCCGCTGCATTTAGATGTACTAATTATTGATGAAGCCAGTATGGTCGATTTATCGCTGATGGCTAAATTAATAGAAGCACTGCCCGCGCACGCGCGATTAATACTCCTAGGTGATAAAGATCAGCTTGCCTCGGTAGATACCGGCAGCGTAATGAGCGATTTATGCCAAGGTTTAACACTTGGGCAAACGCCAAGCTACTCGCAAGCACGTTGTGATGAGCTAAATAGCTTATGTTTTAATAATGAGCCTAAGCTCGTAGCGCAAAGCGTAAGTGAGTTTAAACTCGCAGATTGCATTGCCTTTTTACAGCACAGTTATCGATTTGACGCACAAAGCGGCATTGGTCAACTCGCACTTGCGGTAAACACCAATAACACCGGTATATTAAATTACGTTGAGCATCAAAGTACTGAAGGGCGCTTTAACGATGTAATTTTAGATTACGACTTTGTAGCAAAACCAATTGAAAAGCTCGTTAAAAGTGCAGCAAGTCATTATGCAAAATACCTTAACTTAATTGCTCAAGGTGCAAGTGTTGCACAAGTACATACTGCTTTTGCTAGTTATCAGCTTTTAGCTGCAGTGCGAGAGGGCGATTACGGCGTGCATAGCTTAAATCAGCGAATAGAGCGTGTGTTGCAACAGCAAGGTTTAATCACCGTAAGCCCTAATACAAACCATTACACAGGCATGCCTATTATGGTGAGCCAAAACGATTATCAGCTTAAGTTATTTAACGGTGATATTGGTATTTTAATGCCCGATGAAAGTGGGCAACTTAAAGCCATATTTATTGATGAGCAAGGTAACCAGCGAACGTTTTCGCCCGCACGACTCCCAGCGCACGATAAAGTCTATGTAATGACCATTCATAAATCACAAGGTTCAGAGTTTAGCTACACAGCCATGGTACTGCCACCGCTAAAACAAGCGCGCATCGGTATTAACAGGCAATTAGTGTATACGGGAATAACCCGCGCTAAAAACACCTTTGAGCTGGTGGCTGACAAAAAAGTATTACTACTTGCAATGAATAAAAGTGTATCAAGAGCATCGGGCTTGTATGAACGGCTAAAAATGTGAGGTTTTATGAACGATAATTTTAAAATTAGTCGTTTAAAGACTGATTTTGGTACTTTTCGTGTTTCGGGTAAATATTGTGTTAAACGTGCCGATATAAAAAATATAGATATACAAACGCTTGAGATGATGGGAACTGATGGCTGGGTGTTAGTAAATCATACCAGTGCGCAATCGGTATCATGCATCGATAAGTTACTACCTCAGTTAGTGCAGCATTTATGCAATGATGACTTAAGTAACTGAACATTTTAATAGGTTTAATACATAAATTTGACGAGTAGTACGGACAAATATTTGACTTATAAATGGGCTATATTAAAGTAATGAAGGCTAAAAATGTGCTGGTTTGTGTATTTTTTAAGTTTCAAGTATTCGGTTTATTTTAAGTGGCAACATCCCTTAAAACTATTAAGGTTGTTGTTATTTATCGCGTTATGGTAAATATCTTCTATATTTAAATTAATTTTATATCGAACGGATTAGCAGGGATATTAATGTTTTTTTCTAACAGTAAACAAAACGAAATAGCATCATTAAAAGCTGAACTTTACCCACTACAGCAAGTGTGGGAAGGACTTTACCGTGAGATGTTGGTACTCAATATCCTCTATGATGGGCGAATTTCGCACGCCAATGATCAGCTGTTAGAGTTTTTAGGTTACAGTGATGATGAATTAACTAACAACCCATTTAGTGATTTTCTAACCGATCAGTCTCGTCAATCAAATGAGTATAAAAATTTAGAAAAAGCAATAAAAAAAGAAGGGCATTGGGGAGGCGCATTACAAATAATACGGCGTGATGGCAAAGCTGAATGGTTACGTTTAATAGTACATCCTGTAAAAGGGGAGCAAGATCAGTTGCTCTATTTTTCTATATTTGGGACTGTGCTTACGAAAACTATTACGGCTTCTCGCGAGCAAAGCGACACTATTAAAGCAATATATCGCTCTATGGCGGTAATTGAATTTGATTTAGAGGGCCATGTTTTAAAAGCAAATGATCAGTTTTTAGCAGCAATGGGCTACCAAGAAAGTGAGTTAATAGGAAAGCACCATCGGACATTTTGTGAAGCTTCAGAATATAATTCTCAAGAATATCTGCAATTTTGGGCCAAATTAAGAGAAGGGCGGTTTATTGCTGAGCGTTTTAAGCGCGTAGATAAACATGGCAACATTGTTTGGCTAGAAGCGTCATATAACCCAATCTCAAATGACGCGAATGAGCTTTATAAAGTAATGAAGTTCGCGACTGTTATTACGGATCAAGTAAATCAAGAAATTGCCATATCACAAGCCGCCGAGATTGCTTATAGCACCTCAACACAAACAGATAAAAAAGCAGCGCAAGGTGCGAGTGTTATACAAAATACAGTTGCTGTAATGACTGAGTTGGCTATTAACATGGAGCAAGCTGCGAGTGAAATTTCAGCGCTTGATCAGCAGTCGCAACAAATATCGAGTATTGTACAAAGCATCAGCAGTATTGCTGAGCAAACAAATTTATTGGCATTAAACGCCGCCATTGAAGCGGCAAGAGCTGGTGAGCAAGGTCGAGGATTTGCTGTTGTAGCTGACGAAGTTAGATTGCTTGCATCGCGTACCTCAAAAGCGACTGAAGAAATAGTAGAAGTAGTACAGCGTAATCAATCACAAACACAAAATACGGTTGATGTAATTGAAAAAGGTAAAGAAAAAGCAGAGCAAGGTTTAGCATTATCTAAAGAGTCGGGTGATGTAATGCAGGAAATTCAAGAAGGCGCGCAAGAAGTAGTGAGCGCTATTGGGCAATTTACCAGTGAACTAAAAGTTAACGGCTAGTGGGCTTAGTTTGCTCTTCGTAAAAAATCTCAAGGTGTAGCGCAGAACTACCCATAGGAATATTTAGGGGTTTGTATAAAATACAAACCCCTAAATTTAGTTAGCTTAAATTTAGGGTTACTACGTTTGGTGATTCTTCTTCGTCAAGTTCACTATTAACAGGCACTTTAGGAATATCTGGCTTATCCAGCGCTATATCGCCGCCATCAATGACTTCGCCTGTTTGTAAGTTTTTAAAATCAAATAGATCGGCATCAGCTAAATGAGAAGGCACTACATTTTGAATCGCAGTAAAAATACTTTCGATACGACCAGGGTGCTCTGTATTCCATTTAGCCAGCATTGCTTTTGTATGTTTACGTTGTAGGTTTTCTTGTGAACCACACAGGTTACACGGAATAATAGGGTAACCTTGTGCAAACGCGTATTGGCTTATATCGCTTTCTTTACAGTATGCTAGCGGTCGAATGACCATATGCTCGCCGTTATCGCTCATCAATTTGGCTGGCATGCTTTTTAGTTTTCCACCGTAAAACATATTTAAAAACAATGTTTCAATCATGTCGTCTCGGTGATGACCAAGCGCTATTTTAGTCGCGCCTAATTCTTTTGCTGTGCGGTACAAAATACCACGGCGCAAGCGTGAGCAAAGTGAACAGGTTGTTTTACCTTCAGGAATAATATCGGTAACAATACTGTAGGTATCTTCTTCTACAATTTTGTATTCAACATTTAATTTATCAAGGTACTGGGGTAAAACATGCTCAGGGAAGCCTGGTTGTTTTTGATCAAGATTTACAACAAATAAATCAAATTTTATTGGTGCTACACGTTTTAAATGCTGCAGCATTTCTAGCATGGTGTAACTATCTTTGCCACCAGAAAGGCAGACCATTATACGGTCGCCTTCTTCAATCATATTGAAGTCCATAACGGCTTGACCAGTTTGGCGACGTAAACGCTTTTGAAGCTTATTTAAGTTAAATTGCGCTTTAGCTTGATCTGAGTGTGACAATTACGCCCCCTAGTAAAACAATACAGCAAGGTTATTTGCTAAAAATTAAGGGGCGTATTATACCCAAACCACTTGAATATGCGAGTTTAGGATGTAATTAAAATTGATTTAAACATGCCTTATTAACACGTAAAAATAACTCGCTTATAACTTGTACATAAGGCTTAAAATTAACCCTTTGCCAAAGGGCTAACATAACCATCAGGCTTTAACGCCAGTACGTCACAATCTAAGCTATCAATTACATGCTCTGCTGTATTGCCAACGAGAGCGGCACTTAAGCCGGTGCGACCAACAGTACCAATAACGACTAACTCGCTGTTTAATCGCTTAGCTACATCAGGAATTACATCCTCAGGTAGGCCTTCTTCAATAAAACATTGGTTTTGGTTTAACTTAAATTCAGCAGCGAGTGTATTGGTTGATTCACGGTGGTGTTGTTTAACCGATTCGTTATAAATATTGGGGTTAAACTCAGGGATTTCTATGGCGATATTGATAGGTGTTGCAGGGTAGGCATTAACTAAATTAAGTTTTGCGTTGGCGAGTTCACATAAAAACAGCGCATCTTTAATAATACGTTTGTTGAGTGCTATGTGTTCTTCATTTTCACTCACTGCATTTATAGCCGCTAAAATATTACCGTTTGCTGGCCACGCCATTTCTTTTACAAACAATACAGGTGCGGGGCATTTACGTACTAAGTGCCAATCGGTAGGGGTAAAAATAACTGATTTAAGTGCACCATGTTGGTGAGTGCTTTTAATGACTAAATCGTATTTTTGCTCAATTACAGTATTGATTATGGCTTCGTATGGACGGTTATGCCAAACTACTTGGGTTTCAATATTTACATCTTTGAGAGGAGAAATTAAATCTTCTAGCCATAGCTCACGGTCTTTGATGACTGCAGCGCGCATGGCTTCGCGTTCATCACCAGAGAGCATTGTAGTCATTTCGTAAGAGAAGTCGTAAACCGTCATAAAGGCGGTAATACTTGCCCCAGATTTTTTAGCTAAATCGATTGAACGTGCTAAGCCGTGTTGATCATCTTTGGTGGGGTCAATAACTGCAATAATGCGTTTAATCGTGTTCATGTGCTACTCCATTTACTTAACGGGTGTATTTTAGTGTAACTTAAATACAAAACAGTTAAAGGGCTAGCACATAATTTATTGTTCTAAATCAAAATATCAAGTCTACTCAATAAACTAGCAAGGTTTAATTATTGCGGCTGTTTTAGCTAAGGCATCATTATCTAAAATGGTAATAAACTTACCTTCAACTTTAATTAAATCAGCTTTTTGAAAACGACTTAATAAACGGCTTATGGTTTCTACTGTTAGACCTAGGTAATTACCAATTTCACCACGGGTCATTGTAAATCTGAATTCTTTACGCGAAAAGCCACGCTCGCCAAAACGTTCTGACAAGTTATAAATAAAACTCGCTAAGCGTTCTTCAGCTGATTTTTTATTAAGTAACAACAGCATTTCTTGATCGTATGTAATTTCCGTGCTCATTAAACGCATTATTTGTTGACGAAGCTTTGGTAATTTACCCGATAGTTCGTCAAGCGTATCGAATGGAATTTCGCATACCATCGACGTCTCGAGTGCTTGTGAAAAACTAGGGTGCGTCATTTTACTTATTGCATCAAAACCAACTAAGTCGCCAGCTAAGTGAAAGCCGGTAATTTGCTCGTCGCCTTGCTCCGATAACGTATATGATTTAAAAGAACCAGAACGCACGGCATAAATAGCTTTCAACGATGCACCAGATTCAAACAAAAAATCGCCTTTATGAAGAGGTTTTTTCCGTTCAATGATCTCGTCAAGCCTATCCATTTCTTGACCATTTAGTGAAAATGGTAAACATAATTGACTAATACTGCAATTATTACAGCTAATAGCACAATTTCCTTTAGCACGACTTTGAGAGAAATCCATAATTCAATCCGTTTAAATTTTGTACACGACGTTATTAAGATTAATGCACTAGCTTATCGGTTGCAATAATCAATAGATAGATACCATACCAGATTATGACACTACCTAATACAATTCGGGTCCAAGGATGGTTAATAATACTATTTAGTTTTTGTGCGGTAACGCCTAACGTGATCATTGCCGGAAAAGTACCTAGGGCAAAGCAAAGCATTACTAACGCCCCATCTAAGGCACTAGGGCTAGTCATGGCCCATGTTAAGGCAGAGTACACCAAACCACAAGGCAGCCATCCCCACAAAGCACCGTAACCTAGGGCTTTAAAAGGAGAGTTAATAGGCATTAAATATTTATTCAGCTTAACAATGTGTTGCCACACCAAGGTTTTACCAATCTTCTCTAACCATTGCAACGTAGGGCCCAAACGCATTATATACACGCCGACTAGGAGCATAAAAATAGCTGCAATGAACGAAAGTACTAAAGAGAAGGAGGTATTTTGCCTTGCAAATTGGCTGCTAATACCAGCAACAAGTGCACCTGCTGCCATATAGCTCAGTGCACGGCCAATATTATAAGCAAATGAATAGGTCAATGTTTTACGTTTGTCACTTGCCAGTTGTAATGAGCTTGCAATACCGCCACACATAGCAATGCAATGACCGCTACCGATTAGCCCCATTAAAAATGCGCTAGTATAAAGAGGGTCAATCATTACTTTTGTTATGTTGCTCTTTGTCGTCTTCAAACAAAATACTATGACCTTGCTTGTTTAAGTCAGAAAACTGCTCGCTTTTTACAGCCCAAAAAAACACACCAATAGCAATAATGACAAACAAAATGGCAATGGGGATCAAAATGTAAATTATGCTCATAACTTTAATAGCCTCAGTGAATTACTAATCACAATAATTGAGCTGGCAGACATGCCAATAACAGCCATCCAAGGAGCAACTAAGCCCAACGCTGCAAGTGGTAATATAGAAGCATTATACAACAAAGACAGTGCAAGATTTTGCTTAATAATACGTCTGGTTTGTTTGGCAACATTAAGTAAATGACCAATGGAGGCTAAATCGCTATTAAGCAGCACGACGTCGGCGCTATTTTTTGATATGTCTGCACCTGTTTCCATAGCAATTGATAAGTGCGCGCTGGCAAATACCGGGCTGTCGTTTACACCATCACCAACCATTGCAACGATTTCGTTTTGTGAAGACCAACGCTCAACGGCTGTTTGTTTATCTTGTGGTGAACATCCAGATTGCACACTTTCAAGTTTAAGTTGTTTTGCTACTTTTTGCCCTGCATCTGACGCGTCACCGGTTAACATATGACACGTTAAATTTTGCGATTGAAGTGAGTCTATAAGCTTTTTAGCATCGTTTTTCACTTTATCAACAAAGTAAAAGCGTGCAACAACCTGCTTATTTATATACAAGCTTGCTTGTGCATTTGATTTTTTGCTATCAAACCAGCCACTTTTACCAATGGCGTAATGATTGTTTTCATCTTGTGCGCTAATTCCCAGCCCTGGATGTACTTCAACATTATCAAAATGGTGATGCTCAGGTGTAATTTCATCAAATGCACTGGCGATGGGGTGTTCAGAATAACGCTCTAACATGGCAGCTATATCGAGCACTTGCGCTTTTGTATATTGTTTATCGATTATATCTACTTCATCAAGGCTAAATTTACCTTGCGTAAGTGTGCCTGTTTTATCAAATGCAAATAGCGTAATTTGTGAGAGTGTTTCGAGGACATGCGCTTGTTTTATTAATACGCCTTTGCGAGTAAGCGTTGCCACTGCACATGTAAGCGCGGTAGGTATGGCTAAACTCAGCGCACATGGGCAGGTAGCAACTAAAACCGAAATAGTGATCCAAAATGCATGTTCGGGATCAATTTGGTACCAGCCAATAGCTGTAAGTGAAGCAAATATAAGCAAACACGCTATAAACCATTGCGCTACTTTATCTGTAATTTCAACTAGTTTAGGGCGCTTGGTTAATGCGTTGTGTTGCAAACGTATAATTTGATTTAAAAGTGTATTTTGACCAATTTTATTAATTTTTATTTCAATAACGCCGTCGTGGTTAACGCACCCGGCGTAGACATTATGGCCAATAAATTTTGTAACGGGTTGATGTTCCCCCGTCATCATTGACTCATCAACTGTGGTTTTACCTTTAATTAGTTCGCCATCGGCAGGAATTGTTTCGCCGGCTTTAATAAGTACTACGTCATTAAGTTTTAGTTTTTTGGCTGCAATTATAAGCTCTTCGCCACTTTCGTTAATGGTGCGGGCTGTTAATGGTAATAATTTTTGTAAATTGGCAGTAAATTCACTGGCTTTTAAACGCGCTCTAAATTCAAGGTATTTACCTAATAACAGTAAAAAAGTAAACATGCACACAGATTCAAAATAGACCTCGCCCACTTCCATAAATGTGGCGTAACAGCTTGCACTGTAAGCGCCAAAAATAGCGAGCGATACGGGTAAATCCATATTGAGCTGTTTAGCTTTTAAGCCATTTATAGCGTTGGTCAAAAAGGGCAGTGCACTGTATAAAATAACGGGTGTGGCCAGTACTAAGCTAATCCATCTAAAATACTGCTCAAAGTTACTGTCCATGCCTGAAAACATGCCAAAGTACATGGCAAATGCAAACATCATAACTTGCATGGTCATTAAACCTGCAACACCTAAGCGGCGAATATAAGCCTTGGCAGTTTGTTGTTTTTGTTGGGCTTCAATATCAGCTTGAAATGGGTAGGCTTTATAACCAATCTTAGCAAGTGCAGTAATAACTTCACTCAATGGAGTGCTGGTTTTGTCCCATTGAATCATCGCGCGATTGGTGGATGTATTTACATCAACCCGTTTTACAGTATTTAGGTTTAAGAGTTGTTTTTCAATAAGCCATGCACACGCTGCGCAGGTTATACCTTCAACGCTTAACAATACCTCTGAGATATTATCGTTAGTGGCTATAAATTCGTCTTGAATGTCTTCGTTGTCATAACTTTTTATAAATGCGAGTTGTTCAGGTACTAGTTGTTCAACTTTTCCTGCGCGGACGGTTCGGTATTTATAATAATCTGTCATACCTTGGTCAACAATATTTTGCGCAACAGCTTGGCAGCCAATGCAACACATTGGCTGCGCTTTATCGTCAATTATAACGTTTGCACTAAATCCGTTAGGTACACTTTCAAGGCAATGAAAGCAAGAGTTAGACATAGTAATAACTACTTATAGTTAGGGGTAACTAAAACGGCTTTTTCAGTTGGTAATGCTATATTTTCTTTCATTTTCCAACTGCCATCTATTGGCTCAATAAAGACTGAGTAGGCACCGGTTGTATACTCATTAAGTAGTGCAGTAAATTCTTGATTTGCATTTGGAGTGAGCGTTGCCTCAAAGTCGTGCTCTTTTATGGTGCGATGATAGAACGACAGTTTTAATGCATTTATATTACTGGTGTCGCCTTTGGTAAATTTAAAGCTTACACGTTCATTAGTGACATTTAAGTCGCCATGTAGATAAAGCGCTTTTGCTTTTTCAAACTTTGTAAGTTCTAAGTTTATAGCTTTACCTTTTTTGTAGTAGTCGTCAACAACCATATCAGGGCCGTTACCTATTGCTGTAATAAATAAGCTAATGCAGCCAATAATGGCAACTAACGGAAAAAAGATTAAAAACCAAGGCCAAAAATTTTTATACCACGGAGTAGGTTGCATAGTGTCTCTAAAATTAGTTTAGGAAGCGTTATTTTATAGGAATTATACGTAAAAGACTAAAAAAAAGCCTCACAGTGGAGGCTTTTTTGATCTGGATTAATCTATTGAATTAAATAAATTAATTTATAAACATTTTATTAACCGTATACTTATTTATCCTGCGATAAACTGTAAACATAGGCTGTTAATAAGTGAATCTTATCTTCACCTAAAATGTCTTTCCATGCAGGCATTACACCAGCACGGCCGTGGTTAAGCGTTTCTTCAACAGCACGTTGAGAACCACCGTATAACCAAATATTATCAGTCAAGTTGGGTGCGCCAAATGGAAGGTTATGTGCAACCGACCCTTTACCGTCAGCACCGTGACATGCGGCACACATTGCAAACTTAGCGGCACCTGCCTCTGCGTCTTTTTGGTTAACAGTACGACCAGAAAGGCTCAGCACATGTGCTGTCATTTCTTTAACACCTTGCTCGCCAAGAGCAGCGCCCCAAGCTGGCATTGCAGCAATACGACCAAGCAATAATGTTTCTCTAATTTTGTCTGGTGTACCGCCATATAACCAATCTTTATCAGTTAGGTTAGGGAAGCCAGTTCCACCACGCGCATCAGAGCCATGACATTGCGAACAGTTTTGCGAGAATAAACGCTGACCAATTTCAATGGCTAATTGACCATCTGTTTGCTCATGCTTATCGCCATTTTCAAGCGCAATTTGCTGCGCTGCGTCACCTTCAAACTTAGAACTAACTAAATCTAAAACAGGTACTTGTGCAAGTCGATTAAAAATAGGACCAAAGCGTTCTTCTGCAGCTTCGTATTCTTTATCAAGTTTCACAAAGCGACCATCTGCTTTTGCATCTGCAACTGCTTGTTTAGATTCGGCTAAAGAGGTAATACCTTGATTAGAACTCGTCCATTTACCTAAACCTTCCCAGTTACCTAAACCTGGAAACATAGCTAAATATACAACAGCCCAAATAAAAGTAGCGAAGAACATGTAAGTCCACCATTTTGGTAGTGGGTTATTTAGCTCTTCAATGCCGTCAAATTCATGTCCACAGCTTTCACCTTCTTCTACGCCAGCATAGTTTTTTAAGTTCCAAACTAATAAGCCAAAGATGATGCATAAGCATGCAAGGGTTAATACAATAACCCAAATACTCCAAAAGCTAGTCATTTTTCAGACTCCTTTTCCTCGTTAGAGAGTGTGTTGTTATGTTTTTTTTCATCTTCGAAAATGGCATTAGCAGCGCTATCAAAACGATTTTTGCTACGCTTGCTGTATGCCCATACAACAATCACAATAAACAATACTAAAATTACCAGAGTCAAAATGCCTCTGTATGTTCCGTAATCCATAATAATTTACTTCAAGTGGGTACCAAGTTGCTGTAAATACGCGATTAGAGCTTGGATTTCTGTTGCGCCTTCGCCGTTATTCATAGCGTTAACTTTTTCAACATCAGCTTTAAGTTCTTCGTCGCTGCCATAACCTAGGCCCGGATGTTTTGGGTTTTCTGGGTTAATGGCAAAAGTATCACGGAAAATTTGTAGTTTTTTCAGAGTCAGGCTTGTATCTACCTTATCCTCTGCTAACCAAGGAAAACCTGGCATATTCGACTCAGGAACCACGGCACGTGGGTCAACTAAGTGGGCATAATGCCAATCGTCCGAGTAACGTTTACCAACGCGGGCAAGGTCAGGACCAGTACGTTTAGAACCCCATTGGAAAGGGTGGTCCCATACTGATTCGCCTGCTACAGAGTAGTGACCGTAACGCTCAACTTCATCACGAAAAGGGCGGATCATTTGTGAGTGACAGTTGTAACAACCTTCACGCACATATATGTCACGGCCTTCCATTTCTAAAGCATTAAGAGGGCGTAGGCCTTCTACTGGTTTAGTTGTGTCGTCTTGGAACATTAGCGGAGTAATTTCAACTAATGCGCCAAAGCTGATAGCAAAAACAGTCAGAATAGCCATAAGGCCAACGTTCTTTTCTACTATTTCATGTTTGTTTTGTGAATTTTTCTTGCTCATCATCTCACTCCGTTATGCTAATTGTGCTTGCGCGTCTAACTTCAGTGATTCTTTCTCAGCTGAAATTGTACGGAAAACGTTATAAGCCATAACTAACATGCCTGTTACGATGAATACACCGCCTATAAAACGCATGATATAGAAAGGATGCGACGCTTCTAAAGACTGCACAAAGCTGTACATTAATGTACCGTCAGCATTTACTGCACGCCACATTAGACCTTGCATTACACCAGAGATCCACATTGCAACAATGTATAAAACAACCCCAACTGTGTGTAACCAGAAGTGTGTGTTAACAAGCTTAATGCTATACATACGGCCTTGTGCAAATAAAGCAGGGATAAGATGGTAGATAGCACCAATCGAAATCATCGCAACCCAACCTAGTGCACCAGAGTGTACGTGGCCGATTGTCCAATCTGTGTAGTGAGATAACGCATTTACAGATTTAATTGCCATCATAGGACCTTCAAAGGTAGACATACCGTAGAAAGACAATGAAACAACTAAGAAGCGTAGTACTGGGTCGGTACGTAGTTTATGCCACGCGCCAGACAGCGTCATAATACCGTTAATCATGCCACCCCAAGATGGTACGAATAGGATAATAGACATAACCATACCTAAACTTTGCGTCCAATCTGGAAGCGCTGTGTAGTGAAGGTGGTGAGGACCTGCCCAGATATATAATGAAATTAGAGCCCAAAAGTGAACGACCGATAAACGGTATGAGTAAACCGGGCGACCTGCTTGTTTTGGTACAAAGTAATACATCATACCTAAGAAACCAGCAGTTAGTAGGAAACCTACAGCGTTATGACCGTACCACCACTGAACCATCGCATCTACCGCACCTGCATAGATTGAGTATGATTTAGTTAACGATACAGGCACTGCCATGCTGTTTACAATATGAAGTACTGCAACAGTAATAATAAAGCCAGCGTAGAACCAGTTAGCAACGTAAATATGCGACACTTTACGCTTAATTAAAGTACCAAAGAATACGATTGCGTAAACAATCCAGACCACAGCGATTAAAATATCGATAGGCCATTCAAGTTCTGCATATTCTTTTGAGCTAGTAATACCTAACGGTAGCGTTATTACTGCTAATACTATAACTAGCTGCCAACCCCAAAATGAAAAGGCGGCGAGTTTGTCTGAGAAAAGTCGCGTTTGACAAGTACGTTGTACGACGTAATAAGACGTCGCAAAAAGTGCACTGGTACCAAATGCGAAAATTACTGCGTTCGTGTGTAACGGACGTAGTCGAGAGTAAGTTAACCATGGTGTATCAAAGTTAAGTGCTGGCCAAGCTAATTGGGCAGCAATCAGAACCCCAATACTCATGCCAACGATGCCCCAAATCACTGTCATAATAGCGAATTGGCGTACAACTTTATAGTTATACTCAGTTTGTGATGCTACTGTTTGGCTCATTTTCTGGCTTCCGCTGCAATAAATGCGTTTAGAAATGAATTACCCACTATAAAAAGCGGGGCCTACTATTACTTCACAAGCATGTTACCTAAAACGTTCAAAGCATGAATGCTTCAGAAAACAAACTCGAGAAACCCTTAATTTTGCGGATGAAATGATAAATTTTTTGGCCTAAAAAAGATAGGTCAATTACATAATATTATGACATCAATCAAACTTTGTGAGCTTGTTGTTTATTTTTTGATACAGTTTGTGCCTAATTTGGCCTAATAATAACACTCGCACTTGTTATTTACAGTCACGATTATTAGTATTTGATTTTCTTTAGTGCGAAATTGTTATGCTTATATACAGGTTAAGTTTATTCACTGTGGTGTTTTTTTATTAACAGCGTGTGATTTTTCTAAAAATACAGATGAAAAATTTCTTAAAAATGCCCAATGCGAAGCCAATTTGCCTTGTACTTTTTCAAATGATGTTAAAGTATGGTTAAGCGAGGAAACCCTTTCTCCCGAAACCCCATTTACTATTTTTAGTTACTTACCTGCAAACGTTACAATTGAAGATGCCAAGCTTAAAGGCATTACCATGTATATGGGTTACATTCCCCAACAATTTAAAAAACATAATGACCTGTGGCAAAGTAATACTATGGTTGGTATTTGTTCCGAGCAAAATATGCTTTGGAATTTAGAACTAACCGTTAAAAATAATGCCACCTCTGTAATACAAACTCTCAATTACTCTTTTTACGTAACGTATTAAAGTTGCGACTGCAAACTCTTGCATACAGCTTACATTTTTGATGTGAGTTCGTTTTCTTATACATACGATTATTTGAGTGACAAGATCAATAAAATTGCCTTTTTAGGTTTTGATACCGATAAAACTTCAATGGTAAATAATTGCTCTCAAAAAGTTCAGCTTTAATGGCGACTGAATAAAAAATCTAATCAAAAAACCTTTCAAAGTGATTAAATAAGGCTATTTAAGCACTAAGCCTGCATAAATATGGTTAGTAATTAATATTTAGTTTTACTGTTTTAATAATTTGCTGTGATTAATTTGTTAATTTGTTAATTTGTTAATTTGTTAATTTGTTAATTTGTTAATTTGTTAATTTGTTAATTTATTAAAATTTGAGAATAATTCAATTAATTACATAGAATTACAAAGTTAGTCGGTTTGATTTCATCTGTTTTAATTATGTATTTGTTTTTGTTTAATACCATGAATTAAAAGTGTATTTATTAATTAACAATGAAACAAACTGTAACCTTTGTCCCTGAAAGCAAATGTTCCATTTCTTCCTTGATATTGAATGAACGCTTGTTAAGTTTTCGTTCAGTTAAGAGCGCCTAAGTTGCCCACCTGACTCACTATTCTTATAACAAGTGAGCATTACCAATAAAGGTAAACTTCCAACAAGTAGGGTTTATTCATGAAAAAGTCAACTCTTGGTTTAGCTGTGATTACAGCAATACCAATGTTCTCAAGTGTGCAAGTTTTAGCGGCTGACGACGCGGCTACATCAATCGAAAAAATACAGGTCACTGGTTCTCGCATCAATCGTACTGATATGGAAACGGCTAGCCCAATTACAGTTATTGGCGATGACTTCATTGCTAAAAGTGGTTTTACTTCAGTCGCTGATATACTTTCTACTCAGCCGTCAGCTGCAGGTATTAGTTTAGGGGCGTCGAGCAATAATGGTTCTGGTGGTTCTGCTACTGTAAATCTTCGAGGTATGGGTTCTCAACGTACATTAGTATTACTAAACGGTCGTCGTATGGTTTCTTCAGGCACAGGTGCGGATTCTTCTGTTGATTTAAATACTATCCCTGTAGCTATGATCAAATCTATTGAAATTCTAAAAGACGGCGCGTCTGCAGTATATGGCTCTGATGCTATTGCTGGCGTTGTGAACATAATTACAAAAAAAGATTTTGTCGGTTCAGAGCTTAACGTTGAAGGAAGTCGCACAACGAAAGGCGATGGTAATAACTATGGAGTAAGTTTATTACATGGGATGAATCTTGCCGATGGTAATCTAGTTGTTGGTGCTCAATATTCTAGCCGTGGAGAAATTATTCAATCTGATCGTCGCTTTGTAGAACCAGGTCAGTCATCGTTTATCCCAGAAGGTACTCTTGGCGGTAAAACGTATGAAGGTAATGGTATATTTGCCGATAGAACGACATCTTACGACTTTACTACATCAAGCTATGCTCAAACACCAAATGACTTATACAGCTTATTTTCAAGCTTTGATAAAGAGTTAGATTCAGATACAAATCTAAATGTTGATGTTATGTATACTCGTCGTGAATCTACACAGCAACTTGCACCACAGCCAGCGAGCATTGATTTACTGACTTCAAACTTAGACTCTGAATATACAAACGCTTTTGTTGAAGGCGGAGAACTTGCTAACTCATTAGAATACAGAAGACGAATGGTAGATGCAGGCCCTCGTATTTATGATCAGACGACTGATACTTACCGAGCATCAATTGCATTACAGGGCGTATTAGATAACGATGCCAGTTGGGATGTAAGTGCAACCTATGGTCGAAATGATTCCAAAGATCAAGTTCAAAACTCAATCAATGCAAGTAACGTTGAACAAAGCATTTATGGTAATCAAGACGTGTGGTTTAGTGGTGATGCTTTAAATCGTGACTTTTTAACATCTAGCGACTCAATTTACACTGAAAAAAATGAAGGTGGTAACGAGCAGTTTATCCTCTCAGCTGGTTATAGTGCCATTACACAGAGTGACTTTGCTTATGCTGTGGGTATTGAAAATAGATTTGAAAGTGGTTTTTATACGCCAGACTTAATTACGCAATTAGGTCAAAGCACAGCGGCACAGCAAGACCCAACGGAAGGTGATTTTTCAGTACAATCTATTTACTTTGAAACGTCGATGCCTGTATTTGAAACCGTGACGTTAGAAGGTGCTGCTCGCTACGATAACTACTCTACCTTTGGTGGTGAAACAACGTGGAAGTTAGGCGCAACGTGGAAAGTTACTGACGAGTTTATGGTTCGATCTGTATTAGCTACAGGCTTTAGAGCACCAAATGTAGCTGAATTATTTGGTGGTAATTCAGGTTCGTTTGATTTCTTATCTGACCCATGGGGCAATGAGCAGGATGCTCAAATACTTGTAAACTATACCGGCGATGACGACCTACAGGCTGAAGAAAGTCGTTCATTTACTTTTGGTATCGTTTGGGAAGTTGCTGATGGTTTATCAACAACTTTAGATTATTGGAAGTTTGATATTACTAATGCTATTTCACGTTTAGATGTTCAAAATGAAATGAATAGCTGTTTCGCCGGTGATAGCGAGTCATGTAATTCGATTAACATTACTCAAGCGGGTGATTTATCTGATTTAACCTCTGCGCTTACTAATATAGGTTCTCAAAAACGTCGGGTGTTGACTGGAATATTGGTTACACAGCTGATAATTACAGAATTAATTTAGATACTACTTATCTGGTTGAATTTGAACAAGATGATATTGATTACACGGGCACTATTGATGGTAATATTGGCGGTTATTCAAAAATAAAATCCAATCTTTCTGTAAATTATGATATTTCAGATGCATTTAGCGTACTTTATAATGCTCGATTCCTTCGCGGTATGGATGGTGAATACTTTGGAGAAAAATTTAGTACTGAAAATGTAATTTACCATGATATTTCAATGAGCTATAACTTAAATGATGCATTAAGAGTTACTGGTGGTATGAACAACATATTTGATAAAGAACCTGAGGAAGTGTTAGGTGGTAACGATATGGGTACTGTTCCAGAAGTTTATGATGTTATCGGTTCTCGTATTTTTGCAAGCGTTAACTATAAATTTTAATTAGTTTGTTAACCATATAAAGGCTCAGTATTTACTGGGCCTTTTTTATTGAACAAAACCTAGGAGGCAAGTACAATGAAACGATATTTTAGGAGGAGAACTGATTGTTAAAACAAGACGAAAACTTATCTTTTGTCATTGAACCAGAGCTAAGCCCTCGCTCTGAGCAGCGTATTGACCTGTACTTTTCTATTCCCAATGAAATGGGAATAAATCCGCAAACGCTTACGGAAGAGTCTTACTTCAATAACCACTTTAAATCGCATTTAGCTTACAACGCTAACAACATACATTTACCCTTAGTACGAAGCCGTTTTGTTAGTAAGAATAAAGGTGAGCAGCAAGATTACCGTCAAAACCTAAACTTATTTTGTTACCAAGTACGCTTGGCACTCGATGCAGATATAAAAGATGCGTTAAAACTTAGCGAGCCGGAAGATTTTTATAAACGTGCTAATGAGTTGTACGAACAAAGTGAAGGGCTTTTAAAAAAGTTGCGTCGTTATACACCTGATGACGAAAAATTACTGCCATTTTTTACCAATGCTGATAATTATTTAAGTTGGCATGTAGATCAATCATTTTTAAAGCTGTTAGATGAAGGTCCACGTAGTAGCGATTATGCAAAAGAGCGTAACGATTTACTGCAGTTTTGTAAAAATGAAAATACGTACCGTGCTGAAAAAAATTACAATTCAGAAACAACGATGCAAGACGCTAACCGAATAACAAATAAAATGCGTTTATTGCAACGTTTGATTGAGCACGGCGTAATACTACAGCGT
The DNA here is from genome assembly GCF_000239855.1 of Pseudoalteromonas sp. BSi20652. Lineage (GTDB taxonomy): Bacteria > Pseudomonadota > Gammaproteobacteria > Enterobacterales > Alteromonadaceae > Pseudoalteromonas. The sequence goes on from NZ_BADT01000161.1 coordinate 33,552, forward strand.
CAAACCCGTTTTTTGAATAGCTACTTAAAGCGCTTAGTTAAAGGCACTGTTACTGCCGTTATAATGGCTTTTGTAATGCTTGTAATATTAAATGCGCGATCGAGCTTTACCGAAGTAACAGCAACACTTATTTTAATTTTAGGGGTTGTTTACGGCTTACGTGAAATATTTAAAGAAGATATTACACGTATGATTTGGCGATCTATAGTGCAAGGGCGCCCCAAATGGCGATTTAGTTTCAAAAATAGTATTACTAAAGATAAAATAGCAAGCCAGCTAATTTGGCTTGAATACACACGGTTTAAAAAAATCCCTAAAGAAGTTAAATCTATTTTTTCAAAACGTCGTCAACAAAATAAACAAGCCGCACAATGGCTGCATTTTGCCAGTGAAACCCGTGTAAGCGCAAAAGAATTTTTACCGGGTTATGATACTCTTCAGCAAACACTTCAATTTAACCTAGCGCCTTTTGCACGTTATTTAAAACGTGGTGAAGGTAAGTTATATCATTTAGATAGTAATAAAATCTCTAAGCAGGCGGTTGAAAGACGCTACCAACTAAATATGGTGCTTGTTTTAACCGAGGATGATAAAAAACTCTATCAACGTTATAAAATAACACTTAATCGCAGTAAAATAGTAAACATAGAACTTATTTATTCTACAAAATAAAAAGGGAGTAGATTCAAATCTACTCCCTTTCAATAAACATAAATTTAGGTAACTTCAACTTAATAATAAATTTTAATATCATTATGATTGAATATGCTGGTAAATATTTTAACCAGCATTGAGGTTATTTAGTTAAACCGTGTTTGCTGTATAACGTTACTTTATTTGAGACTAAAGTGATCTCGATGTTTTTAGCTTCATCGCCCCATATACAATTAGTGTGGAGTGTTTTTTCTACACAGTTATCAGCACTACCTAAAATAACTTCGACTTCTGTTTTATCCATACCTATTTTAACTTTTTCGTAGTTTTCTAAGCTTACTTTTGAACAAGCAGCAAGGCTTAGTGTGGCTGCAATTATCAGGAGTTTTTTCATTGTTATTTCCTATATCGTAAATACGATTAATGTTTGAATTTTCTTATTTGTACAATCATACCCATACGAGGATGATCAAAGTAATGTACGTCGCCGCTAATTACGCGCCTAAACTGTGAAAAGCGAGCTGATTCTATTTCACCATTTTCAAGTTTTTGGCTAATATCAAAGTCAGCAGTGATGTATAAATAGTGGCGTAAATGTATTTTAAATAACCCATCCAGTTCCCAGTCAATTTTTGGCTGATCTGGGTCGATAAATAGCGCAGGTTGAGAATTAAATACACTTACAAAGTCAGGGTTTGAGTAAGCTGGCACATTATTAACATCGTTTTCAATATGTTGCCCAGCAATTAAATGCATACTTTGTGCGCGCGATTCACTTGCACCTTCAAAGCGCCAACCAGTGTGTAATATGGGTGTAAAACCTTTGCTATCTAATTCTCTGTATTGCGTTTTAAATTGTAATTGCTCGGGAGCTAAAAGATAAGTTTGCTGCATATTATTTTGTGCAGGCGCTTTTGGTGTTACCGGTAGCTCATTATAGCTTTGGATGTAATTTGTAGTGTCATTACATACGCCCGATTGCGGATTTGAATTGACTAAAGAATCTGTGAATGAGTGCTTTTGAAAACGTATATCTCCATCTATACATGCTTGCATTGCTTGCTCAGTATAAAGAGGAGTCAATAAATCTAGGGCGTTTGTGTCTTCAATAGCTTTGTGCTTTAGGCTAAAGTCTTCTTGCAAATAGGGAGCCGGAAGCTGTTTAAATATAAGTACTTCAACTTCAAACCAACGCTCTGCAAATACAGTGCTGCTAAATAGGCAGCATAAAACAAAAAGCGATTTTTTTAGCAACATTAATGGCTAACCTTTTTTTCGAAATCTGCAATCATTGCAGTGACCATTTTTAAGCGTTCGCGAGCATTAGCTTCACTAATAACGAAGCGCAATTTATTTGCGCCATCCATTTTATAAATGCGAGGCGCACTTTGTATCAAACCAATAATGAAGCTAGGGTTAACCTTGGTATCTTGGCTAAACTCAAAGTAACCACCTTTAGGGTTTGCTTCAATTTTTGTTATACCTAAACTACTTGCCTGCATTTTTAATTGTTGCAAACTAAATAAGTTTTTAGCAGCGTCAGGTAGTAGACCAAAACGGTCTATCAGCTCGACCTGTAGTTCATCCATATCAGCAAGGTTAGCACAACTTGCAACACGCTTGTACATCCCTAAGCGGGCGTTTACATCATGAATGTAATCATCAGGTAATAATGCGGGTAGTTTTAAATCAACTTCAGTTTGTTTTTTCAGCAAGTTTTCAAGTGTTGGCTCTTTGCCTTCACGTAATGCATTTACGGCTTGTTCAAGCATTTCCATATATAAACTAAAGCCTATAGTTTGCATTTGACCTGATTGATCGTCGCCAAGTAATTCACCGGCACCACGAATTTCTAAATCGTGTGTAGCGAGAGCAAAACCCGCGCCTAAATCTTCTAACGATTCGATTGCTTGTAAACGTTTACTCGCATCTTTTGAGAGAGCTTTAGGGTCACCTGTTAGTAAATAGGCATATGCTTGATGGTGACTTCGTCCCACTCGCCCACGTAATTGGTGTAATTGCGCAAGGCCAAGTTTATCTGCTCTATCCATAATAATGGTATTAGCTGTCGGTACATCAATACCCGTTTCGATAATCGTAGTACAGACCAGCACGTTGTATTTTTGATGATAAAAGTCAGTCATTATTTGCTCAAGCTCTTGCTCGCGCATTTGACCATGGGCTGAGGTGACGCTTGCTTCAGGCACCCATTCACTAATTTCTTGTGCAACGCGGTCAATAGTTTCTACGTTGTTATGCAAAAAGTACACTTGGCCACCGCGTTTAATTTCACGCAGTACGGCTTCGCGTATTAGTTCTACATCGCGTTGGCGTACAAAGGTTTTTACCGCTAAACGTTTAGCCGGTGGTGTTGCGATTATTGATAAATCGCGCATTCCGCTCATGGCCATGTTGAGTGTACGCGGTATTGGTGTTGCAGTCAGTGTGAGTATATCTACATCTGCACGCAGGGCTTTAATTTTTTCTTTTTGGCGAACACCAAAGCGATGCTCTTCATCAACAATGAGTAAGCCTAAATCGTTAAACTTAATGTCTTGCTGAATAAGTTTATGTGTGCCAATAACTATATCGAGCTTACCGTTCGCCATTTTTTCAAGTGTGTCTTTTTGCTCTTTAGTGGAGTTAAAGCGCGAAAGTACACCTACTTCAATAGGAAAATCTGCAAAACGGTCTTTAAAATTTTCATAGTGCTGTTGAGCTAGCAAGGTGGTAGGCACTAAAATGGCTACTTGTTTATCATCGTTAACCGCTACAAAAGCAGCACGCATGGCCACTTCTGTTTTACCAAAGCCTACGTCACCACACACTAAGCGGTCCATGGCTTGCTTTGATTGCATATCACCTAATACGGCTTCTATGGCGTTACGCTGATCGTCAGTTTCTTCAAACGGGAAGCTATCGCTAAATTGGCGATATGCAGGGGCGTCTAGAGTAAACTTATTACCGGGTTTTGCTTGGCGCTGTGCATAAATGTCGAGTAATTCGGCTGCTACATCGCGAACTTTTTCAGCTGCACGTTTTTTTGCTTTTTCCCATGCATCTGAGCCAAGCTTATGCAGCGGGGCGCTGGCTTCTTCACCGCCAGAATAACGGCTGAGCATATGCAGTGCCGATACTGGTACGTAAAGTTTAGCTTCACTTGCGTAAGTAATCGTAACAAACTCAGTAATTACACCTGCGGCATCAATTGTTTGCAAACCTTGATAACGACCAACACCATGATCAAGATGCACAACAGGTTGGCCTTCTTTAAGCTCAGCTAAATTACGAATTAGCGCATCTTGGCTGGCTTCGTATTTATGCTTGCGGCGTCTGCGCTGAGATACTTTAATGCCAAGCAGTTCTTGCTCGGTAATAATAGAAAGGCAGGGTTTAGTGCCAAGTACTACACTTTGTTCAAGCGGACTTACTATTAAACCTACATCACTTGCACTTTTTATAAATTGTTCGAGTGTTTCAAATTCTTTAAATTTTAAACCGCTTGGTTTTAAAATGCTCAGCAATGATTCGCGACGACCATCGGATTCAACACTGAGTAATATGCGGCCTTTTTTCTTTTTTTGCTCTGCTACATAATTTATAAACGCGCCATAAGGTTCATGCTGTTTATGATCAATTCGAATAGCTGGCAGCTCGCTAACACTTAAATTTTTATTACCCGCTTTAGTACCAAGCTTTGCAAGGGATAAACGAATACGTGCAAAATTGCCTAAATTAGAAAACAGCTCTTCAATAGGCTGGTAAAGCGCATTGGGTTCAAGTAATGGACGAAGTGGGTCAACTCTGCGATTTTCATAGCGTACATTTACATCGTGCCAAAAGTTATCTGCCGCGTGCTCTAAATCGCCTAGTTGCATAACGGTTGTCGTATCTGGCAAGTAGTCAAAAATAGTCGCTAGCTTTTCAAAAAACAACGGCATGTAGTATTCAATACCCGCAGGCCAGTTACCTTTGCTTACTTGCATGTATACCGAATCTTGCTGCGAGCTTGCGCCAAATTTTTCACGGTAGCTTATTCTAAACCGTTCAATATCAGTGTCGTTAGTAGGAAATTCATGCGCTGGAAGTAGCTCAATTTTATCTACTTTTTCGTCAGAACGCTGTGTTTCTACATCAAATAAGCGAATAGTGTCGAGTTCGTCATCAAAAAAGTCGAGTCTAAATGGATGCTGACTCCCCATAGGGTATAAGTCAACGATAGAGCCGCGTATAGCGTATTCGCCGTGCTCCATTACTTGTTGAACATTTAAATAACCGGCTTGTTCTAAATTGTCACGAAAATTATGTGTGTCTAGCTTATCGCCTACTTTAAAGTTTATTGTTGAACCATAAATAAATGAGGCCGGGGCTGTGCGCAACATTAAGGTCGATACAGGCACAATTAACACACTTTGTTGTTCTTTTTTTAAGGTGTTTAAAGTGGCTAAACGGGCTGAAATAATGTCTTGATGGGGAGAAAAGTGATCATATGGCAGAGTTTCCCAATCAGGAAATACCATTACCGGGTTATCGGGTAATAAATATTCTAACTCTGTTTCAAGGCGCAGTGCGCTTGGTGTGTCCGGCGTAACAATTAAGACTAAGTTGTCTTGTTGCTTAACGCCTTCAGCAATGGCAATACTTAAACCACTTCCGCTTAGCTGGCCCCATTGAATTTTATCTTTATGAGATTTTACCCAAGGCAAGGCTGCCCATTGCTCAAACGCCATTTATTACTCCATTTATAGTTGGCTCTTAGCAAGTAAGAGCCATTATATTTTTTACCCAGAGTTCAGGTGACTTAGTCTCGGTATATTTTTGTTAGGTCTTTGTAGTGATCAATTCTTCGGTCACGTAAGAACGGCCAGATACGTCTTACGTTTTCTGAGCGTTTTTGATCAATATCAACCACTAAAATTTGCTCATCAGTATTATTAGCCTCTGCTAATAATTCACCTTGTGGGCCTGCAATGAACGAATTGCCCCAAAACGCAATACCATCGCTTTGTGCACTTGGATCGCTTTCATGGCCAACGCGGTTACAGCTAATTACCGGTACCCCATTGGCAACAGCATGGGCACGCTGGCTAATAACCCACGCATCTTTTTGACGAGTTTGCTCAGCAATGTCGTCATTAGGATCCCAACCGATAGCGGTTGGGTAAATTAACACCTCAGCGCCTGCCATTGCCATTAAACGTGCAGCTTCAGGAAACCATTGATCCCAACATACTAGCACGCCTAATTTACCCACCGAGGTTTGAATAGGCTCAAAACCGATATCACCTGGGGTAAAGTAAAATTTTTCGTAAAAACCTGGGTCATCAGGAATATGCATTTTGCGGTATTTACCTGCAATACTGCCGTCTTGCTCTAATACAACCGCAGTATTGTGATAAAGGCCCGTTGCGCGTTTTTCAAATAAAGAAGCGACAATTACAATACTTAGCTCTTTAGCAAGTTCACCTAAGGCATTACTGCTAGGGCCTGGAATAGTTTCGGCTAAATCAAATACGTCAACATTTTCGGTTTGGCAAAAATAGAGGCTTCGGTGTAGCTCTTGAAGTACAACCAGTTTTGCACCTTTTTGAGCGGCTTCACGAATGGCACTTATTGACTTTGCCATATTTATTTCTGCGTTATCGGTATTGCTTTGTTGCACTAACGCAACGGTTAATTTTGCAGGGCTTGTCATTGTGCTGCTCCAGCTAAAAATCCACGAGGTAATTGCATTGTAATACAGTGCAGGCTGCCAAATTGTTCAATAATTGGTTGGCAATTAACGCCAATAATAGTGTGTTGTGGGTATGCTTTTTGAACTTGTGCAAGAGCACGTTCATCATTGGCATCATTATACGTTGGTACAAGCACCGCGTTATTAATAATTAAGTAGTTAGCGTAGGTAGCCGGTAAGCGTGTTTGCTCATCGTCATAAGCGGCTTTAGGCCACGGTAACTCAATTAAGTTATATGGGGTGTTATCGGCAGTTTTAAAAGTTTTTAGTTGTTTTTCCATTGCATCAAGTGCGCTAAAGTGCTCATCAGTTTTATCGTCGCACTGCACATATACAAGGGTATTATTTGGTGCAAAACGCACGAGCGTATCAATGTGGCTGTCGGTGTCATCGCCCGCTAAATAGCCATGTTCAACCCATAAAAAATTCGTCGCGCCTAAGTGCTCTTTTAAAAGTGCTTCAATATCATTTGGGTTTAAATCTGGGTTACGGTTTTTGTTAAGCAAACATTCGCTGGTTGTTAGCAACACACCGTGCTCGTTTATTTCAATACCGCCACCTTCAAGTACCATATCGAGCGCTTGATAGTGGTTGTTTGAGCTACTTAGCTCTTTTACCAAAGTACGATTAATTTGATTGTCTAATGTGCTTTCAAATTTATTGCCCCAACCATTAAAAGTAAAATCATATACTTTTAATTGCTCTGGTGAATCAATAGCGGCGCAAGTGAGCGGGCCATGATCGCGCGCCCACGTATCGTTGGTAGGCGTTACTACGAAATAAACACGAGTTAGAGCAATATTAGCGTTGTTTAACAGTGTTGCAATATGCGTTTTTAAAGCACTATCGTGCGCTACAATTACAAGTTTTTGCTGCAAAGTTATTTGCTTAGCAAGCTCAACGTATACAGGTTCAACAGATGCTAAGTTATCAGCCCAATCGGTGTCTTTGTGAGGCCACGTAAGCATAACAGCGTCTTGCTCGGCCCATTCGGGTAAAAGTCTAAAGTTCATGGATTTTATATACTAATTAAGATGGCGCTAGTTTAGCATTTTACATAAAGATGTCAGCTAATTATCACTATCTGAATCATCTTGTAGCTGATCTATCTCTTGACGTTTTTTTAACTGGCGGGTTTGTGCGTGCAGGCTGGCTCTAACGATAAGTTCTTGATCGGTCGTTCTAATTGCGGTAAAGAGCATGGTGTATCGATAATGCTCATTATCTTGTTTTTCTATAGCAACAACCTCGGTATAACAATAAACCGCAGAGGCTTCGTGGTGCAAAAACAGTTTTGTTCTAAATGCTTGGCCAATTGAATGTACTTCGGGTGATGTAAAACGGATACCGCCACCGCCGTAGCTATCACATTGTATTGCATTATCGTGGGCTTGTTCTGAGGCCAAAATATGGCTCATTATTAAATCTATTTTACGAGATTGCGCTTGTAAAAATGCGGCCAATTCCTGTGCAATGTCACCTAAGTTACGCAGTGGTCGTAAAGAGCTTTGTTCAAGCTCACTTACTTCATTTGCTAATCTAAATAGTGGGGGAATGTCGTCTTCAAGTGCACGTTGTGTTTTAGGAACTTGTCCATTAGATACAGCGAGTAAATTCACTCTTATACTCTCATCAATTTGAAAGTATTGTTCAAATTCACCTAATCTTTCACTTTTCATTATGTTCTCCACCACGTATTTATTTAATAGTAGCGTTGTGAGTACTAAATTGCTAGCAGATAAAGTAACTCATAGCGGGCTAAATGCTTTGTTTACATTCAATTTTTTAACATTTTTTTTTATGAAAATAAATACGCTACAATTCTAAATTATTAGGGTTAGGTATAAAAAAGCGGCCAATGTCATCCTAACATTGGCCGCTTGGGTATTGATTCATCAGCGCGTACTTATTTAAGTAGAGCGGCTAATTCATGTAAATCTTTCACAACGTGATCTGGTTTTTTAGCTAATGGATAAAGTGCTTTACCTGGGCGAGCTATAAAAGTAGTTTGTAAGCCCGCTTCTTTTGCGCCAGCAACATCCCAGCCATGGGCTGCAACCATCATTGCTTCATTGGGTGCTACATTTAGCTTTTTAAGTACCCATTCATAAGCACGTAAGTCTGGTTTGTAAATTTTAATATCTTCAATGCTGTAACGTGCATCAAAGTAAGACATTAAACCAGCGCTTTCAAACTGAGCCTTTACACCGTTGTTTGAAGAATTTGTAAGGCTTACTAATTTATAGCCCTGTGCTTTGAGTTTCGCCAGCCCTTTTTTTACATCGCTGTGTGGAGGAAGCGTTAAAAGAGGCGTAACAATAGCTGTTTTAGCTTGTTCACTCGTAATATCAATATTGTTGTTTTGAGCCACCATAAGGAGTGACGCCACCCCAATTTGCCCAAAGTCGTGATAACTACCACTTACTGTATCTACTAATGAATGGTGCAGCATAGTTGAAAACCAAAGTGGTAATAAATCTTCACGTCCGCCTAGTGCTTTACCAATAGAGGTACGCATTGACGTTAAATCAAGTAGGGTTTCGTTTACATCAAAAATAAGCACTTTAGGTTTTGCTTGTTCTTTTGCTTCATCAGCTACGGAATAACCAGATACAAGGCTTGTGCCCACAAGTAGTGAAAGAGTAAATGTTTTTAACGATTTTAAAATAGACATTAACTGTCCTCCGATTCAAGTGCTGTCATTATATCAATAGGTTCTGCGCGTAATGTGTAGTCTTCGTTTAAAAATGCGTATGTAATAACACCATCTTGGTTTATCACATAGGTAGCAGGTAGCGGCAATTTAAAGCTTTTATCGCCGTAGTAGTGTTCAAAATCAATACCAAATTGTGTGTATAGCGCTTGAATACGCTCATCTAAAGTGAACAATAATCCAAATTGCTCAGCTACTTTATTACTGACATCTGAAAGCACGTCAAATTCAAGTTTGTTCTTTTGCGCTGTAGATAGCGTTTCATCAGGTAATTGTGGTGATATTGCTATTAATTGTGCACTTAGAGTTTTAAATTGCGGTAAGTAATTGTTCAGCGCTTTTAGCTCTAAATTGCAATATGGGCACCAACCACCACGGTAAAAGCTAACAATTACTGGGCCTTTTTCAAGTAAATCTTTAAGTTCAACGTTTTCACCATTGTGATTGGCTAAGTTAAAATTTTCTACTTTTTGACCAATTTGCAACGCGTTATCTTTAATATGCTGTGCAATTAGCTCTTCATTAGTGGTGTTCATTAATGCTAAAACGTCAGCCGGTAATTTAGCGTCTTTCTCAACATTGTATGCATCTATTTGTGCTTTTAAGCTCATCATAAAACCTCAATAATTTAACTGCACCCGAGTATAGTGTTTTAGTTATTTAAATAAACATTGCAAAAGTGAAAGCTTCATTCGAAAATGTTAAATATTGAAAAGTATATATTGGCATTATTATGTATAGCTTGAGTGATTTAGAAACGTTTATTGCTGTAGTAGAAAACAAAGGAGTGCTTGCTGCTGCCCGCGAGCAACGTTTATCCCCAGCAACTGTGAGCCACCGGTTAAGTAAACTAGAGCGTGAGTTGTCAACTGTTTTAGTTTTTAGAGATAGTCGCAGAGTTCGTTTATCGCCTGCCGGAGAAATTTTTTATACACGAGTTGGGGCCATCATTGAAGCTCTTCACGACGCTGAACATAGTATTGGTGCCCGCAGTTCGTCTGTGAGTGGTCTACTAAGAGTAACTATGCCACCTTGGATATTTTCAAAATATGTAATGCCAAAATTGACGGAATTTGAACAAGCTTATCCTGAGTTAAAACTTGATTTTTTAATAACCGATCATTTTGTAAATGTGGTTGATGATGCACAAGACGTGGCAATTCGGGTGGGGCAATTAAATGACTCCGGTTTGCTTTCGCGAAAAATAGTAAACAATAACCGTATACTTTGTGCAGCTCCAAGCTATATAGAAAAATACGGTATGCCTGAGAACTTAACGCAGTTGAGTGAGCATTACTGGGTATGCCTACCTTGGCAAAGGCAATTAAAGCTTTTTGATGAAGAGCGTAAAATCCACACTTTTAATGCTAGAACACGATTTACCATTTCTAATTCTGACAACATGACCCAAGCAGCCATTGCCGGTCATGGCATTGCAATTAAATCAATTAAAGCAATTCACGAAGACATTAAGAATGGCACCTTAATTGAAGTTATGCCCGGCGTTATGGCACAAGATGATGCACCAGTGTGGTTTTTACGCCCTCAAAATAGCTTAACGACTCGAAAAACTGACGTGTTTTACGATTTTATGAAATCCTTATTTGTTAACCCCTAGGAGTTTTTTGTAACTACGCCTAAACGCAACGAGTAATAAAAATCCGCAAAGCTCAGCAAGCATAGCAATTAAAATCCCAGTAATAATCGCTGCCGTAATCGAGTCTTTTTTAAGTATTATTTGCCCTTCAAAATGATGCCACACTTGTTGTTTTATAGTCGTGAACTCACTCGACAACGTAAATAAATACGGAGATTGAGTGAATTCGTTTACCGCTTGTTGTAGGCTTTGCTGGCGTTCATAAAGCGTATTTATATGGTTTGCACCTTTACCGACTATTTCATCATCTAAATTTTGGTAATGCTTTATGAGTTTGTTTAAATCATTATTAAAGTATTGGGCTGCGTCTTTTTTAAACGGTGCAATTGCTGCATCTGATTCTACTAAATGCGCGTTGAGCGCTTGTCCAAAGTCGCTAACGAAGGCAGGTATTTGTACACCAAGTAGTAAACCACATGCAAAAAAGCTAAGCCTTATATAGTCTAAAAGTTTACTCATGTATTTTCCTATTTATTTAAATTACGTAATGTTAACATTTTGGCTTGGTTTTTATGTTTAAAGCTCGTAGTCTAAGGGTAATATAAACAATAAGAGGTTGATGTTAAGGATGACGAAAAAAGTAAAGTTCACGTCAACATTTATTGATATTTCTAAGCAACTTAAACGTTTTGTATCGCGCATTGTTCAACCCGACGATGTGGAAGATATAGTGCAAGAAACGTTTATAAAAAGCTACGAAGCTGATTTAAAACAAAATATACAGTTTACTCGCAGCTATATGCTTAAGACTGCAAAACACCTAGCCCTCAACCATATAGCTAAGTGGGACAACAAATTTAATGATTCGTTAGAAAATGATAACGAATTACCCGTATTACTCAAATCAATGAAGCTTGAAGATGAATATACATCAAAAGAGCGCTTTTTACTTTTTTGTAGAGCGACCGAGCAACTAAGCTCATCGATTCGTAAATGCTTTATATTAAAAAAGTTTACGGCATGAGCCAAAAAGAAATCGCTGATCAAATGCAGTTAAGCCAAAGCACTGTTGAAAAACACATTGCCAAAGGATTGTTACAAACCATGTTGTACATGCGTGAATATGAGCAAGGCCCTCAACAAACAAACCCTAAGGCTCAAGCACACCCCATATCAGTTAAAAGGGTTTCAGAATGAGTAATGTTCATCAATTTAATTCAAAAGAGTTAATTTTAGAAAAATCTTGTGATTGGATAAGTGCGATTGATCGTGGTTTAACTGATGATGAAAAAGAGCAATTTAAATTATGGATGATGCAAAGCATTGCTCATCAAGATGCTATGTACGAGCTTGCTCAGCTTTGGGATGAAATATCTGTTCTCAATGAGTTAAGTAATTTGTTCCCACATCATAATAATAAACAACCTAAAAATAACTGGATGTTTTCTTACTCAATCGCAGCGAGTTTATTTGCCGCTTTAATGGTGTGCAGCTACTTATTAATTAATTTAGAAAACGGCTATAACCAAGAGCTTGCAAAAGTTAATTACACTAAAATTTACAAAACAAAAGTAGGCGAGCAAGCAACGTATGTTTTGCCAGATGGCACCATAGTGCAGCTTAATACTAATAGCTTACTAGAAGTTGCTTATAGCAAAGGCCGCAGGCAGCTATTACTTAGCCGGGGTGAAGGGCGTTTTAATGTAGCAAAAGATGCCACGCGTCCATTTAGTGTTATGGCGGGAGATAAAAGTTTTACCGCGCTCGGTACCGTATTTAATGTACAGCGTAATACCTCATCAGACTTAGAACTTGTTGTTACCGAAGGCAAGGTGATGATCACCGACCCTAGTGTAGCGGTTGACGCAAATGACTTTAAAGATTATCAACTTGCAGATAACAGCACGCAAAAAATTCGTCAAATTAATGCCAATATTGTTACCTCAGGCGAAAAAGTAATTATAGAGCAGAGTGTCACAAAGCCAATTACCCAGCTTTCAATGAACGACGTACAACGCGATTTGGCATGGCAAAATGGCATGCTTATTTTTAATGGGGAAGAATTAAGTGATGCTTTAAATGAAGTAAGCCGCTATACCGCTACACGTTTTGAGCTTTCATCAGCCGAGCTTGCCAGTATTAAAGTAGCTGGGGTATTTAAAGCAGGTGACGTTGAAGGTTTACTAGAAAGTTTACAGACTAACTTTTCGATTGCTCATGAGCGTTTAGGTGAGCATATAGTAACGCTAAAACACCATACAGAATCATAAGTAGGCGTTATGCAAATCAAACTAATGTTAGATAAAGTTGCATCAATAAAGATTGAACGTAAAATAAACATTAAAAAAAGAAACAAAACAATAGAGGATTTTTGTTTGCCAGCTGTTTGTATAAGTTGCGCAGTAACCAAACGCATTTGTTGAGTGGATTTGGTGTGCTTGCACCGGCTATTTTCAGCTTGAGTGTACAAGCAGCAACTCAAACCACTGGGCAAATGGTGCAATTTGATATAAAAGCGCAGCGAGCAGATAAAGCCTTAATTGAATATGCCAAACAAACAGAGCAAACCGTGGTGTTTTCTTATGAGTTAGCAAAGCAGTATGATGCAAATTCAGTTTATGGATTTTACACTCAGCTAGATGCACTAGAGGCATTATTAGGTGGGACTGAGCTCGATGCGGTTGTTGATCAAAATGGTTTACTGAGTATAAAACTCAAACAAATCAACAGGAATGATAACAACATGATTAAGCTTTCAGCGGTCAGTGCAGCTATATTACCAGCGTTACTTGCAGCAAATTCGCAAGGTGTAAATGCAGCAGAAGAAGTTGCTCAAGAAAAAATTGAAAAAATTGCTATTGTCGGTAGTCGCGTAGCGGGTCGTTCAGTTGAAGATTTACCCGTTCCAGTGGATATTTTGAGTGCAGAAGCACTTGAAAATACAGGCCAAACAGAAGTTGGTCGTATGTTACAGTCTATAGCACCTTCTTTTAACTTCTCAAGCTCTGCAATTAGCGATGGCACTGATGCATTGAGACCTGCAACACTTCGTGGTTTAGGTCCTGATCAAACGCTTGTGTTGATCAATGGTAAACGTCGTCACCAAGCAAGTATTATTCATATTAATTCATCAGTAGGTCGTGGTACTGCTGGCACTGATATGAATGCGATTCCAGCTTCTGCTATTAAGCGAATAGAAGTATTGCGCGACGGCGCTGCTGCCCAGTATGGCTCTGATGCGATTGCTGGTGTAATTAATATTGTTCTCAAAGATGGGAGTGAAGGTGGTAAAGCTGCAATTAATTACGGGCAATATTCTGAAGGCGATGGCGAAACAGTTAACTTAGACTTTAATAAAGGGCTCGCTTTAGGCGACGACGGATATATTAATGTAACGCTTAACTATCGTGACCGAGCGCCAACAAATAGAGCTGGTTTACATGGTTCTTGCCAGTTTTATGGTTGTACAGAGTTAAGCGATGGTACTTTATTAGCGGGTGACCCGCGTGAACTTACCGCAGACAGAGATACATTTAGAATAGGTGATGCTGACTCACAACAATTTGGTTTAGTTGTGAATACCGGTTACGAATTAGGTGATGGCGAACTTTATGGTTTCATTACTTATTCTACACGTGATAACGAATCAGCAGCATTTTTCCGCCATAATGCAAATGCAGGTGGTAACCCTGTATTACAAGACAACGACGCAACAATTCCATTAGGTTTTTTACCAAAAATTAATACCACTATCGACGATATTTCTTATAACTTTGGTTACAAAACTGAGTTTGATAATGACGCTAGCTTAGATATTTCTTATACCTATGGCGAGAACAGTATTGATTACACAACAAGCGACACAATCAATGCCTCTTACGCTAACTTTTTACGCTACGAACAGGGTTTAAGTGCCGCAGATATTCGCGCAACGATCCCACGCGAAGCATATGCGTACGGTATGGAATTATCACTACAAACGCTTAATGTTGATTTTACTCAAAACTTCGATGATTACTCTTTAGCTATGGGTGCAGAAATTCGTACCGATGAATACCGAATTTTAGAAGGTAATGAGTATGCATATCGCGATTACGATACTAACAATGGTGTAAGTATATACGATGGTTTAAGTGGTGGAGTAGGATCTGAGAATGCATCAGGTGGAACGCAAGGTTTTGGTGGTTCATCACCAGCATCATCTGTTGATGAGTCGCGTGATGTAATTTCGTTTTACTTAGATGCAGAAGCGTATGTGATTGACGATGTAATATTATCGGGTGCATTGCGCTACGATAACTACAAAGGCTTTGGCGATACCGTTAACTTCAAACTTGCTGGTAATTGGTCAATAACGGATGACGTGTCATTACGTGGTGCGTTAAGCTCAGGTTTTAGAGCACCTTCAATGCAGCAGTTGTACTTTAATAACATAAGTACTCAGTTTGTTATTGGCCCTAATGGCACATTAGTCGCTGAAGAAGTGGGTACTTTTAGGAACGACTCAACACTTGCGCAAAGCTTAGGTATTCCAAAGCTTAAAGAAGAAAAATCGCAAAACCGCAGTTTAGGTATCGTTTATAACGTTACAGATAATATTAATGTTACGGTAGATTACTACTCAATAGATATCGACGACCGTATTGTTATAAGTAATCGATTAGGTAAAGGTTTATCGACAAGCCTAGATGCTGCATTAGTTAGCTCAGGCGCAGGCGCAGGTCAATTTTTCTTAAATGGAGCTGATACAGAAACTCGCGGCGTTGATTTTGTTGCAACATGGAACACGCAAGGTTTAGGTGGCACGCTTGATTTTACGTTAGCAGCTAACTTTACTAAAACAGATGTTGTTTCACTATTTACACCATCTGGCTCAGGTTTAGAAACTGTGCCGGTTGAAAGTGTATTTTCAGACCAAGAAATTTCAATCATTGAAGAATGGCAGCCTGAAGATCGCATTAACTTAAGCGCGCTTTACCAAAATGAAGATTGGACGGTTAATTTATCGCTTAATCGCTTTGGTGAATACACAGTTGAAGACGGTGGCAGCCAAACTTATTCAGCAGAAATTTTAACGGATGTAAAAGTTAATTATTTTGTAACTGAAAATTTGTCTGTAAATATTGGTGCAAACAACTTGTTTGATGTTTACCCAGATAAAAATGAAATTGGTAACTCTCGCTCTGGCACAATTGTAGATGCTAATGGCAATGCAGTGGTAAGTAGCTCAGGTGTGTTTGAATATTCTCGTCGTTCAGCGCCGTTTGGATTTAACGGTGCTTATTACTACGTAGGCGCAGAATACCGCTTTTAAAGATAACACTCTCTATTATTTATAATTAAAGGGCCGTAAGGCCCTTTATTATTTATTAAATGCTTATTTAGAAACGAGGGCAATAGAGTAGTCGTCATACTCCTTAATATTGTTCATTACGTCCATCAATGTACTGTGATTACTATTTTCGTCAGCTTTTATTAATACCGAACTTATTTCATATTTTGCAGCAAACATTGCTAAGTTAGTAGAGACTTGCTCTGTGTCAATCAATCTATCAGCAAAGTACACTCCGTTACTTTCATTAATGCTAAACAAAGCATTTTTAACGGGCTTGTCTATTTGAGGGCTATCGAGTGGGCGCTTTAATTCAATAGCCACAGGTTTTATAAAAGAGGTGGTTACAATAAAGAAAATGAGTAAAATAAACACGATATCAAGCATAGATGTCATATCTACATCCGCATTACCTTGCAGTTTAGTTAGTTTTTTTTTCATGTTGGACCTTATTTTTAATTAAAAGCTGCGGCGCCACAGCCAGGATTTAGGATCCTATTAACAAAACTAGCACAGCTAAAATAAAGTGTGGTTAATTAAATATTCTAATAATATTAAATATTTGTATAAATTTTGTCGCAGTATGTGATTTTAAAATGCACTATCAATAAAGGAAAATAAAAAACCCAGCACAAGGCTGGGCGTTTAACGTAAATAATTAAGCCTAGTGCTTTTGCATACGACTCATCTCTGCATGACAGCTCTGCATTGTCAGTAGTGCTTTGGCTAAGGCTGCTTCACAATCTGCAGGCTGAGGTTTATCCATTGCAGTCTTAATCTCTGTTAGTGTTTTTTCTTCTATTTCTTCAAGTTCTTTAACATATGTGCTGTCGGTATTTGAGCTGAATGTCGTTAAAAGCGTCGTATAAGCACGTCGTGCTTCAACTGCAAACGAAGAGCCATCTTCTCTTTCCCCTTTTTCGTTAATTGCATAGGGCTGTAAACGCTCAACACTTACTTTACGAGCATCAATCATACGTTGAAAAAGCGCACCGATAGCGGGATCTTTAACATTTTTTTGCGCTTTTTCATAAAAATCAATACCACTGTTCATCACTTGAATAACGTCAGTAATATGATTTACTTCTGATCCTTGATGGGTGTTCATAATGACCTCTTTTATTAAATTAATATAAACTACAACTTAATAAAGCAAGGGCTGTTCCAGTATGATAAAAATTATAACTAATTGATTTTAAATTTATTTTTTATTTTAACTACTGAGTTAAATATTAACACGCTAAACTTAGCAATATTTACACTGTATTATGTAATAAATTTATTTTAGCTCCTCGGCAACCTCTGCTACTTTTTGACGCAGCCAAATGTGGCTAGCATCTCTGTGTAAAAGAGGGCTCCAAATCATATCTAACTCAAATGGTGGTATAGGAAAGGGAGGTTCTAAAATTTTAAGCCCAGGATCATCCAAATACATATTTGCAGCTTTAGAGGGGAGGGTTGCAATAAGGTTTTTCTCTTTTGCTAAATGGATAGCTACATGATAATTACGCGTAAATGTAGCAATATTACGATGTTTACCAAAATGGGCAAGCGCTTCATCTACCCAACCTAGTTTTTGTACATCTTTAGGATCCATACCAACGCCAACACCAAAGCCTGTTTTACTAACCCAAATATGACGTGCTTTTAAATAACTATCTAAACTAAAATTTTCGATAATCGGGTTGTCGGCTTTTACCAAGCAGCAAAAGCTATCTTTCCAAATACGTTTATGATGAAAAGACTGAGGTAAGTTTTCAAAACGATTAATAGCCATGTCAACCTTACCATTTTCAACATCATGAAATGTAACATCACTCGGGGTGAGTATATCTAATGTAGTGTCGGGTGCTTCGTCATGTAATTTACTCAGCAATTTTGGTGCAAGCGTGCTTGCTGCGTAGTCACTTGCCATTATTCTAAACACACGTTTACTTTGGCTTGCTTCAAATTCTCTGTTTGGTGCTAGGGTTTCTTCAAGCGTCATTAATATGCCACGAATAACGGGTTGTAACTCTAAAGCGCGCTCTGTGGGTACCATACCATCGCTGGTACGAACTAAAATAGGGTCGTTAAACAGGTTGCGTAAGCGTTTAAGACCATTACTCATTGCAGGTTGTGTAATACTTAGCTGATTTGCAGCGCGTGTAACATTGCATTCTCGTAAAAGCGTGTCGAGGTATACAAGTAAGTTTAAATCTATTTTGCTTATATTCATTGTGTGTCCTTTGCGTCTACCAGTGATGGATAAAGCGCTGTGCTGTAGGGTATGGGTAAATATGGCTCACCTGCCCATTTTTTATCTTTTGCTGTGCCTGTTTCCAAAAATTCACATCAACTAATTCAGGATGTGTACTTAACAAAAATTGTTTGTACATTGGATTTGGTGTTACAAAAGTACAAAGCTGCTCAGGAAATACATCTTGAGGAGCCACTGAATAACTTTGCTCATTTGTCAGATAGTCATCGTAATTCTGTGCTTTTGGTAGCGCTCTGAAGTTCATATCTGTTAAATATTGTACTTCATCATAATCATAAAAAATTATACGTTTGTGTTTACTTACCCCAAAGTTCTTTAACAACATATCGCCTGGGAATATATTAACGGCTATCATTTCTTTAAGTGCTTGACCATATTCTTCTATTGCATCAGCGGCGCTTGCATCATCAGCGTTGTCTAAAAATAAATTCAGCGGAGTCATGCGCCTTTCGATGTACAAATGCTTGATAATTAGCCATTCCCCTTCAATTACCATTGAAGAGCCAATCGTTTTATGTAACTGAGTAAGTAAATTACTATCAAAACGTGCCAAAGGAAATACGACATTAGAATACTCGATGGTATCTGCCATGCGACCCACGCGATCATGGCTTTTTACTAATTGATAGCGTTTTAAAACAGTGTCACGACCAAAGGGTTTACTCTCGCCAAATTTATCTTTAATTACTTTAAAAACATAACCAAAAGAGGGAAGTGTAAATACCATCATCACCATTCCCGGCGTACCAGGAGCAATGGTAAATTCATCTTTGGATTGAGTAAGGTGATTCAAAAACTCACGGTAAAACTCTGTTTTACCTTGTTTATGAAAACCAATTGCGTTGTATAGTTCAGCAATTGTTTTATTGGGCATAAGCTGGTTTAAAAATCGAACTAGTGCCGAAGGGGCGTGAGTCTCTACCATAAAATAAGCACGCGCAAATCCAAAAATAACACGCATTTGTGATGACTTAGTTAATAGAGCATCTAAATATAAGCCCTTATCTTCGTGGTGTAGCACTGCAATAATAAATGGTTGTACCCCACTTTGAGAAACCACACGACCAACAATATAAGCGGCTTTATTGCGATAAAATACAGTATGGAGTATATCAAAGCGCATTTGCCATGGTTGATGATGCGTGTCGGGTGCTTGCTTATAAAAAGCCCTTACAAGTAAACGAATATCTCGTTCTAAATCAATAAACGGCGCTTTAAAGTCAAAGTGATTTATTATTTGTTTAATTGTCGGTTTTAAACCATCGACTACAGGAAAGTAACTTCTATATTCGGCCTCAACGGGTACTGATGGCGCATTTTTTAATGTTGCTTGTACAAATATAAAGTCATTATGAAAGTAGCGTCTATGATAGAGGCGGCAAAATACAGAGTTATAGAAGGTTTCAGCAAGCTCAGCTTGTGGATGAAAGCATAAAAAAGTGTTGGTATACCTTTTTAACTTCAAGCCATAGGGATTCATTTAGTTTATCAGTCGATTGAATTTTTTTTAAGGTTTGTGTCGTTTCGTTAACGCGATCGTCGTAATAACTAATACGTAAACGACTAATATCATTAATAGCATGCCAGTCTTTATTAGCAAAAGCATGCGGTGCTTTTGCTGTTATTTTTTGAAATAATTTATAGTGCTTTTTAAAGCCCGTTAAAATTAACTCGGCAATACGGCGAGGCTGCATAAAAACTCCTTAATAGCACTAGAGCTTATACTCTATTATGTTAAGGGTATGTTATTTTAAGTTTAAAACCAAGCTAAATAAAGTAGATTGCAGATAATCTACACCTTAAGTTATTGCTGTATTTATTGATATGATTTGATCTTTTTCTCTAGTTTTTTTATCCGTGCAGTAATGGCAGAGACGTCTTTTTTATATTCTTTGTTAATCACTTTGAGTTTTTTAGTAATATCACGAGTAATTCGCTTTTTATCATCATTAGCTAAAATATGGTTAAGGCGTTGCTGTTGTTTATATTCTGCGCGTTCTTTTTCACGATCAAGTATCGATAATTTATAATTATTACTACGAAGTTCTGCATGTAAATCATTCAACAATCGCTCACGTTCAAGCTCGTTCAATTGTTTAGTGTAGTCAACTTTTGGACCACATTGTTGGTTTGTTGTGGTGTTTATTTTATAAACTGTTGCGTTATTATCGCAGGGGAATTGAGAAAAAATAGTCCCTTTTTCTGTTACACATTTGTAGTAAGTATTTGCGCTATTACTATTAAAACTAATCAAAATACAGCTTATGTAAAAAGCGCAGCTAAAAAGCTTAAACATAACGGTCATCCCTGTAATTATTTTACTTTATTAGGCGGTATAGCTTTAAGTAAAACTATAACCTAGCTTGGCAGTATAGCAAGCTAGGTTAGGTATAATGGTTACTGAATAAACGTTTTTAATTTTTTAATGCTTTGTACTAAAAACGGAATATCTAGCCCTTGTTGAATAGAAAAACCTTCAGCTGCAGATATATTTTTAAAGTTACCGTCTGAATCTATAAGTGTAATACGGTCTTTTTTGTAAGCTATAACCACTCCTTGTGAGTAGTTAACGCCTATGTCGTCTTTTTTCTTGTATAGATTAACGCCCAGCATTGTTTGATTAGCTATTGATTTACAATTTAGATACTGACCAACACTTGTCGCAATTAAGTCACTTGGTTGGATTAATCCATCCACTTTCGAAATTCGCTCGTCAGAACTATATAAGGTAGAAGTGCTTACAACTTCTTGGTTTTCACTTGCCAAGCTAAATGCAAAAAGTTTTGCGCCATCACGTGGTATTGTAACCTCAGCACTTTTAATTACTCTAATAGCGCTATTTGTATGTGCTTGATCGTTAACAAAGCTTAGTTCGTCTATCCCTGATATTTCTATACTACGGCGTTGGCTTTGCCATGCAGGTAACGTTTTATCTTTTATAATTGTAGCTTTATAAAAGGCGGGTAAACCATACACTAGACTAAATAGCATATCGCTATGATGAGTTGGCTGTAAAAACTGTTCGGTTTGATATAGGTTTTTATTTTCAGTTACAAATTTTGCTAGTAGTTCATCTGTATCAAATACGAATATGTCTACCTTAGCTTGAGTAAAGTCCTCACATTTTTGCAGTGGTGCTGGCATTTGATAATTTATATTTTGATTATTAATTTTAACGTTATGTGCTTGATTATACGTTTCTATATCAAGCAAATCGTTTTTAGCTAATAAACTCTTAGCCGTTGTAGGGTACGAAAGCGGTAAAACATTATCTTGCTTAGTTACATCAAATTCTAAGTTTGCATCAGCCCAAATATGAATACTGTGACTTAGTGCAAAACAAACGACTAAAAATGAAATTGCGTATCGCGTAAACTTAAATTGCTTTAGCTGCTCTAAACGTTGCCATGTAAAGTTACTAACAATTAACTGAAAACCCAATATAAGTAAAACAATGCCACCTGCAAGTATTGTTGTCAGAGCCGGTGAGCTGGTTAAACGATGCCATAAAAGTGATAAAATTTCGGGTAAAGCAGAAGTACTTAAATGATACCCTAAATTAAAATACACGTAAGCATCAAGTGTAAGTAATGAAGCCCCAAAGGTCGCTATTACTGCAGCCATACCCCGAATATGTCGAGGATAGGGGAAAACTAAACTAAGCGGAAATACCGTCAGCACAAACGCTAAAAAGGCAATAAAGCTAGTATGGCTAAGCCATGTCACTAGCATGTAAATAATACCCATAAGGCTTGTTGGAGGCGAGTCTGCAAATAAATAGCTCAGGCTAATAAATAACGCCAAGCAAATGTTGGCAAAGGTAAACCAGTGCCCCCAAGTTAACAACTGACTCGCTTTTGATGAAAATTCATTGTGCTGCGATAAATTCATAAATATTATTTAACCGACTGAGCAAGAGCTTTTGCAAAGTTCTCAGTTACAGCTTGTCTTTTCCCTGTTGGTACATGCTCTTTTAAGATATGCGTGATAGAATTTCCCAAACACATAAGACTTAGATCAACCGGCGCATTGTGTTTAGTTAACACATCAATAAGCTGATCGACGATTTGTTCTACTTCTTCATTAGAATATTTTGATAAGATTGGCATCAGTTGGTTCAATAAAATAGATATATTCCCATATTTTAACACTAGAGGCGTGAAAAACAAAGATGACAACAGACGTTAAAAAATTAGTCGTTCATTATGTAGACAAAAAAGACGACGATACGCAAATTCATCTTCGAAATGATGAAATGATCATCAACGACAAAGTGGCTGTGTTCATCGAACAATTACATCATGCATACAATGGCAAACCTGGTAAAGGTTATTGCGCCTTCAGTGGTGACAAAAACAGTGTAGTTGCATCCGCAATGCAAAGCTACCGTAATAATGAGCTTGGTTTTTGGCACATGACCGAGCAAGCCTCCACGGTTTTAAAAGAAGAGCTAGATAAGTATGCGTTTAATGAAACCGGATACTTAGTTTTTTGTCATTATCAGTATGTGGCGACAGACTACATGCTTATTGCGATGATAAATATTAAAGAGCATTATTCAATCACGTCTGAGCTCGATTTAGCGGCTTCTCGCCACCTTGATATATCTCGCATGCAACTCGCTGCTCGAATCGATTTAACCGCGTGGGATACACAAGCTGAAGATAATCGTTATATTTCATTTATTAAAGGGCGTGCAGGGCGCAAAGTTGCAGATTTTTTCTTAGACTTTTTAGGCTGTGAAGAGGGTATTGATTCAAAGCAGCAAAGCCAAGTAATGCTTAGCGCAGTTGAGGATTATTTATCAGAGCAACAGTTTGATAAATCAGAAAAAGACGACTTACGTAAACAAGTATTTGATTACTGTAATGACTGTGTAACGACCGGTGAAGACGCAAGTGTAAGCGAGCTTTCTGCTACGCTTACAAAAGGCGACGACAGCCCGTTTGATAGTTTTTGTAAAGAGCAAAGCTACGATTTAGAGGAAACCTTCCCCGTTGATAAAAAAACAGTAACCAGTATGGTTAAGTTTTCGGGCCTTGGTGGTGGTGTAAGTGTGAGCTTTGAGCGTAAGCATTTAGGTGAGCGTGTTACCTATAACGAAGCAACCGATACACTAGTGATTAAAGGTATTCCGCCAAACTTAAAAGATCAGTTACAACGTTTTATGGAAAATGAAAGCGAGTAAACTCATTTGAGCTAGTTGAAAGTTCATTTAAGAGCGCGATATTTATATCGCGCTCTTTTGTACCGGTATCGAAATTCATTGAATCTGAACAAAACCACTTAAAGATCTATTGCACAAAGAGAAATGAAAGAGGAG
>NZ_BADT01000160.1 GCF_000239855.1 Pseudoalteromonas sp. BSi20652
AAGACTCTAAATTTGTTTGCCTCGCTACCTAAGTAGGTTGGCTGTTAGAACTCAATCTGTACGAGTGCCCACACAGATGATTGCTTTATATTGTTAAAGAACGTTTTGAGTCGCTTTAGCGTCTCAAGGGATGCGAATAATACACCCTTTATTTTTCGAGTCAATACTTAATTTTAAACTTTCTTACGATAATTTAAAACCGAAGTTTTATTTAACTCTCTGAGTAGTCCGTGCCTTGCTATGCTTCAGCGTTTCCCGTCTCAGTGGGGTCGCATTATAGGGAGATCCGAAAACAGATCAACCCTTTTTTTAGATCTTTTTACTGTTCGAACAAAAATAGAGCGAAACCGCGCAAAACTATGTAAAAACCATTATAAGATGATGCTTTTTTATACATTTCTTTATTATTTAATACAAATATCATTGCTATGTTTGATTTAGGCGTTAAGATAGCAAGTTCACAATGTTAAATTAATGTTTATTTCCTGTTTATTGGTAGATCTAAAATGAAATTACCCGATCAAAAATCTTTTATCTTCTCTGTTATTCTTGCTGTAGTTGGTTTTGTTGTTGTTGAGTTTGCTTTAGGCGGCTTAGATTTAAACCCTGCATTACTATTTGGTGCTGGTTTATTAATAGGTGCGATTGTTATTGCTGCAATGTCATCTGATGTGACTGAAGAAGCTGAAGTTAAAACAAAAACGCTTTATGTTGGTAACCTTCCTTATCGTGCAAACGAAGGTGTGGTTCGTGCATTATTTGAAGAACAAGGCAAAGTATTCAATGTTCGTTTATTAAAGGATAAGAATACTGGCAAACGTCGTGGCTTTGGTTTTGTTGAAATGGCGTTAGCTGATGCAGACAATGCGATTGCTAATTTAAATGATAGCGAGTTTCAACAACGTACTTTAAAAGTACGTGAAGCTAAACAAAAACAAGACGATGATACTAACTCTGTTCGTACTGAGATGGATCAATCAATGTAACTAGCTTTACCGCTAGCTTATTACTAAATACATTAGCCGTTGCATAATATTGTAGCGGCTTTTTTATGTCTGTTAGTTTATTCACACATAAGTTTAGTTGATTAAGTAAATAGTTCACTCTGTTTGCTATCGCTACACCTGAATCAAGTAATTTTACATTCCCTTCAAAATACTGACTAATCGGCTCTGCTAATATTGGAAAGTGCGTACACCCTAGTACAAGTACATCTATAGTTTTATCTATATGTAGGTCATCAAGTACTTGATGCAACTTGTTGGTATCTAAAGAGCCTGTAAAAAAGCATTCCTCAGCTAAAGTTACTAATTCCACACTGCTATATAGATTAACGATTGCATTACGTGCATGTTCAGCAATTAATTTTTTTGTGTATGAACTAGCGATCGTTGCTGGTGTGGCTAATAAGCCAATATGATTTGAGCGTGTTAACTCTGCCGCAGGCTTTATTGCTGGCACAACACCTACTATAGGAATATCTGTCATTTGGCGAACAGCGCTAAGTGCAGATGTAGAAGCGGTATTACACGCTATTACAATTAAATCAACGTTAAGCGTGTTGGCTTTGATGAAATAGATAAGTGAGCATAATCGGTTAATGATCGTTTGTTGGGATTGAGCACCATAAGGTAGTAATGCATTATCCATAAAATAGCTGTACTGAGCATTGGGGATACTTTGCTTTATATGCTCAAGTACAGTAGTTCCACCAATACCTGAATCAAAGACCATTATATGCGCTGACAAACTACCGTTCCCACTTTACTTTAAGAACGGCAGTTTGCCATGAGGTATTTATAAAAGAAAGTAGTTTAACTTTGCGTGGTTTCTAAATCAGCAAGATCGTCGGCTGCCGAATTTAACTGATTAAGGTTTTCGAACATAGACTTAGTGTAATCCACTAACTTATCTATTTGTTCCTGATCTTGATTTAACCATTGTAGAATGCCAGCTAGCTGATTTTGTAATCCAAGCTCTCCCGCTTTTTCAAAAGCATTTTTAAGGTCGTCATTAAAAGGGGCTAAACCCTCTGCTACTTGTTTTTCTGGTGCTGGTTTATATTCTTCATAGCTTTTAACTGTGGCTATTGTTTTTGTTTGGCGTAAATCCATAGAAAAAGCCACCAGCTGATCGCTGTCTAAACTCAGCTCTTGCGCTTGTTCAAATGCTTCATCTAAATCACCACCAAAAAATGTTTTGCTTAAACCTTGTAAGTCTTCCATCATCACATTAATCGCTTCTTGCTCTTGCTCATTTAAGTCACCATTAACCGACATCGAAAATGATACCTGTCGAGATTGCGATGATGAGCTTGCAAACGACTCGCTATTACTGTTTTGCTGATAGCCACTTGCCGATTGAGATTCAAATGCATCAGCAAAGCTAATACTTACCTCATCGCCTTCTGCGGTCATAAATTTATACTCTGCATTACTCGTCATACTGACATATTGAGCCTGGCTTATATTTACGCTGGCAGGTTGTGGGTTAAATAACGACTCTTCAAACTTATCAAGCCCGTTGTAAATTCCCTCTTTAGACTTATTAATCCCCTCTTCCATGTCGTCATTAAATACGCCAGTACCTTTGAGTTCATCAACAGCGTCGTCAATCCCTATTTGGACTCCTTTGCGTGCGTCGCCTAACATATCTTTGAGTTTTTCATCATCAGCGCCGTTAGCTTTTGCCTTATTTACAGCACTGCTAACAAAATCGAGTACGTTTTTTACTATTTCATCAAAATCAAATAGTGGTTTATCTGCTTTTTTTCTGCGATAGGCAATCCAAGCTGCTCAGCCATTTTATCGCCAAGCACTTTTGCAGCCAACTCTCGGCCACGTTGTTGATAGCTATCTTGAGGAGACGTAATTGTAGGTTGCTGTATATCAGCTTTATTATTGAATTTATTGATGTTGTTGTTTGGCATAAAGCCATAGTTACCTATTTTCATCATGTATCTCCTAAGCGTGCGTAGATTGTTATCGGCCAAGGCATAAAAAACTAAAGTAAAACGTGCAAAAATACACCATTTATTCTAGCCAAAACTAGACAAATACGCAGCGCTCCCTACAATAGCGCCGATAAACAGATCTTAAATAAGGTAGTAGCGTTAATGGCAGTTATTAAAATAGATACCACACAGTACCAAGCGCAGTTAACTGAAAAAGAACAGCGTATTAGTGCACAGTTCCAACGCTTTGGTGTGGAGCAATTAGAAGTATTTAGCTCAGAGCCAACTAACTACCGCCAACGTGCTGAATTTAGAGTATGGCACGACGGTGACGATCTGTTTCACATTATGTTTGATCAACAAACAAAAGAAAAAATCCGTGTTGATACGTTTGACCCAGCAGCGCCTCTTGTAGGTAAAATAATGCAGGTGATGATTGAAAGCCTTAAGCCTTGTGAAATATTACGTCGTAAGTTATTTCAAATCGATTACCTATCAACGCTAAGCGGTGAGATTTTAGTAAGCTTGCTTTATCACAAACCACTTGATGAGGAATGGTTAAGTGAAATTAAAGCACTTAAAGAAAAACTAAGCAGTAAATACAAAATTGACTTTATAGGTCGTGCTCGCAAACAAAAAGAAGTGCTGGGTGATGACTTTGTAACTGAACGTTTAACAGTCAATGGTCAAGAGCTTATTTATCAACAAGTAGAAAATAGCTTTACTCAGCCTAATGCAAAAGTAAATATTAATATGCTGGAGTGGGCGCAAGATTTATGTAAACCACTTAAAAATGATTTACTCGAACTGTATTGCGGTAACGGTAACTTTTCAATTGCGTTAGCGAGCTCTTTTAATAAAGTATTAGCGACTGAAATATCAAAATCATCTGTTCACTCTGCTCAATACAACATTGCTAAAAACAACGTAGAGAACCTAGATATTATTCGTATGTCGAGTGAAGAGTTTACTCAAGCAATGAATGGCGAGCGTACTTTCTCTCGTTTAGATGGTATTGACCTTAAAAGCTATGACTGCCAAACCATATTAGTAGATCCACCACGCGCAGGCATGGATGAATTAACGTGTGACTTAGTGGCTAACTACGAAAGCATAATTTATATATCATGTAATCCTGAAACCCTTGAGCGTGACCTTGATCACCTAACACGTACGCACAACGTTAAGCGCTTTGCTATATTTGATCAGTTCCCTTATACACATCACATTGAGTCGGGTGTTTTCTTGCAGCGCAAATGAATACGCTCAGTAAACGTTACCCATAAAAAAAGCTCCTTATAGGAGCTTTTTTAGTTTTAGCTAAACTTACTTGTTAGCTAAGTAATTAATCAGTTTGCTAATGTCTTCTGGTTCGCTAATACCCGACTCACGGCCTAGGTTTAATCTATACTTACCATTTACAATAAATGTAGGTACACCACGTAGTGCACCTTTTTCTTTAAAGTAATCTTGATCGCGTTTCATTTTAGAGCTCAGCGTACGTACTGAAAAGCTTTTAAACAGCTTATCAAACTTATCGCCATCAACGCCCTGCGCTACAAAGATATCTTTTACATCTGCAAGCTCATTAAACTTAGCGCGCTTAGTGTGTATATGGTTAAAAATTGCAGAAACAATTTTGTCTTTTTGCGGAAGTACTTCAGCTGTCGCGAGTGCTTGGCTCATCATCTGTTGGTTTTCTGGGTCACGTACACCTACAAAATCAACATGGCTCTTTTTAAACTTAACGTTTTTATCAAGCTTAGGCTTAAACTCACCAATTAATGCTTCCATGTTATTACATGCAGGGCAATAAAATGAGAAAAACTCTTTGATCTCTGGCTTTTTAGTTGCGCGCTCAGAAACAACGTCGTAATGCACGCCTTCTTCATACGTTGCTGCAAAGCTTGTTGCCGCCATAGGAAGTAATACTGCAAGCAAACCTGCTTTAACTAATTTAATCATTATTATGCTCCGAAATTTATAGTGCTAATAAAAACGCTACTAACTCATCAAGTTCTTTTTGATTTTTGATGGTGTTGAGGTTTATTTTATATTTATCGTTAACAATAAAAGTAGGTACACCTGTAAGTGCGCCTAATTTTGAATATTTATTTTGTTTGTTTTGCATTGCTTGCTCAGCCGAAATAACTGGCATGCTTGCAATTTCTTGATCAAACGTTGCGCTATCAATGCCGTTTATTTCAAGTAATTTTTTAACGTCTTTCATTTCAGTTAAAGGAACACGCTGAACATGAATACTTTTAAAAATTTGATCGCTAATACTTTGCGCCTGACCATGCTGCTTAGCAATTAAGTAGGCAAAGCTTAAATTACTTTGTGCTTGTGGCGACACGCCACCTAAAAAGTTCACATGGTTTTTAATAAACTCAGCGCCTTCTGGCAGGCCTTGTTCAATTGCTTTTGCTACTGGTTCAAACTTAAAACAATGTGGGCAGTAAAATGAGAAAAACTCGGTTACTTGTGGTGATGTACTTTTGTCTACATCAATAACAGTGTATTGATTATCAACTTCAAACTGTGCAGCAAGTGCTGCAAATGGTAAACATAAAAGTAATAAACTCAGTTTTAATTTTTTAAGCATTTGTATCTCGTTGTACTTGTCTTTAAATAAAATATTACGGCAATAACTTTAACGGTGCTTCTTGCAGTGCTGCAAGTTGCTCCTTCAGTGCTAAAATTTGTTGCTCCCAGTATTTGTCATCAGCAAACCATGTAAAGTTCCGCACAAAGGCAGGATCGCTCCATCGTTTAGCTACCCATCCCATATAATGGATAATACGCATCGCTCGCAGCGGTTCAATTAATTTGAGTTGAGAGTGATCAAAATCACAAAACTCTTCATACGCATTTACAAGGGTGTCTAACTGTAACAGTTGCGTCGCTCTATCGCCACTGAGCATCATCCATAAATCTTGGATTGCAGGACCTTGGCGGCTGTCATCTAAATCAACAAACATGAGCGCATCACCTGCCCATAAAATATTACCAACGTGGCAATCACCATGTAAGCGAATACTTTGCACATCTTTATACTGTTTTTGCGCCTGCTCTATCACTAAATCTAAAATAGTATAAAAGGCAGTATTTATTCCCATAGGCACTAAGTTACTTTTTTGAAGATGAACTTTGGCTGTATGCAAATACTCCTCGCAGGTAACTGTTGGCCTATAAGTAAAAGGTTTTGTTTTAGCTACTTGGTGCATACGGCCAATTAATCGCCCCATTACATCAAGCTGATCTAAGTTATCAACCTCAAATAAACGCCCGCCTACACTTGGAAACAACACAAACAAATAACCTTCGTGTTCAAACAAGCTTTGACCATTATATAAAATAGGGGCAACAACAGGCACTTCCGCTTCTGCCAGTTCAAATGCAAAGTCATGCTCTTCTTGAATTTGCTCCCTACTCCAGCGCTCTGGACGATAAAACTTCACTACGTAACGCAGGCCATCATCGGCTTTAAATTGGTACACTCTGTTTTCATAGCTATTGAGTGCCAACAAACCAGATTCGGCGTACACACCTACGCTTTCTATTGCATCGAGTATTAGGTCAGGTGTTAAGTCAATAAAACTAAATTTACTCATACTCTTCTTATATAAAATAAAAAGCGGGTTATATACCCGCTTTTGTTAATTGCTATATCAACTTACCTATTTAAGGTAGGTTGTGATTATCGCGCTTTAAAAAAGTTACTCGACTGCGATATTGTCTCATCCGGCTCATCTACCGGTGAAAGCACAAAGTTAAACTCTGTCATCGGCACTTTCAAATCATAAGGGTCCATTACAAGCGACAATGGCACGTTATGAGATTCTCCTGCCTGCACAGTAAATGACTGCTTACCAATATACTTAAAGTTATCTAACCCTTGTACTTTAATATTAAAGGTTTGCTCGTATTGCGCTTTATTAATTACCTTTAATGTATAGGTGTTCTCTACTAAACCATCAAAATCGACACGATATAATTGGTTTCGATCACGAATAATATCAAAGTCCATTGTTTTACGCAGCGCTATATTAGCTACAAGTGCTCCCGTAAGCACAACAAGTATGACCGTGTAACCAATGATTTTAGCTCGTAGTGGATTCGTTTTATTTTCTGGGGTTTCGAGGTTTCGTTCTGTCGTATATGAAATAAGTCCACGCGGGTATTCCATTTTATCCATTACGCCATCACACGCATCAATACATGCACCACAGTTAATACACTCAGCTTGTAACCCATTTCTAATATCAATACCTGTTGGGCACACTTGAACGCACAAGTTACAGTCTATACAATCGCCTAGCTCTAAATCTTCATGATCTACTTTACGTGAACGAGGACCACGGCTTTCACCACGGCTTTCGTCATACGTTACGGTGTATGTATCTTTATCAAACATAGCTGATTGAAAACGAGAGTAAGGGCAAATATGTAAACACATAATTTCACGCATCCAACCGGCATTACCATAGGTACACGCAGCAAAGAATATAATACTGACTAGTGCATAACCGCCCACGTTAAACGTTACAAAATCAGGGAGTAACTCCCTGATTGGCGTAAAGTAACCCACAAAAGAAATAGCGGTATACAACGAAAACAATACCCAACTAGTATGCTTTGCCGTTTTACGCCAAAACTTATCAAAGCTCATTGGCCGCTCATCGAGCTTTTTACGCTGATTAGCCGTACCTTCAAGCTTTTCTTCAAACCAAATAAAAATAAAAGTCCAAACAGTTTGCGGACATGTGTAGCCACACCACACCCGTCCATAAAATGTCGTCACTAAAAACAGCGCAAATGCTGCTAACATAAAAATAAACGCTAATATGGTAAAATCTTGAGGCCATAGCGTTAAACCAAAAATATTATATTTTTGACCAATTAGATCAAACAGCACAGCTTGCTGGCCGTTAAAATTAATCCAAGGAAGTAACATAAACGCAAGTAGGCCTAAAAAGCCAATGCGCTGCCTAAGTAATTGATGTAGACCTTTTACAGCGCGCACATAAATACGATTTCGGGGGTTGAACCTATCATCTTTACGGCTTAAATCCGGTTTTTGGATTTTTACCTCTACAGGGATATTCTTTACTTTAATTTGTTTGTCCATCGAAGTTCCTCAACACCGCTTGGAAATAAAAGTTCAGCAATATTCAAATGCTCTATACTATAAGAGTGTAGCAAGTTACTTGCTAAGAGTGATTCGTTTAATAAAACATCATTTAAATACTTTCAGATATTTCTGAAATATCTGACTGCTACTTACCAGTATACCAATATTGATTAAAATTACTGGTATAGATCACTAATAATTTATTCATCTCAGTTACTTGCTTTTAAAATGCAGTTTATTACACTGCATGGTAATTTAATCCTATTTAGATCAAGGTTTACGTATCCATGAAAAAATTTATTATATTGATAGTAGTGATCCTTGCTTTTTTTACAATTGATCACCCTCTTATAAAAGAGCCCAGAGAAAAGCTTTTAGGTGAGGGTATTGGTTTTTTAAGCGACTCAACAAAGATGAATCGCGGTCCTGCAGCCAACATGGCTAAAAATCTAATTCGCTCACAATTAAAACTTTCGGAATCCGAGAACGAATATATAGAAAAAACATTTACGACAAATGACTCAGTGCAGTTATTTCATTTACATTACTGCCGTGAGCGCGACCTAAACCTCTACTTTTACGATGATCGTTTAAATACAGTATGTAAAATAGTCTCGGAATCGTTAGAGAAAAAGCGAGTAAAGTGATGGATTTTTCAGTACTAAATAAGAAAACAAGCGACTCATTTCATAAGCAGCGCAATATGCTCAAGCAATTAGCGCAAGGCAAAACATTAAAGTGTGAGAAGTGTAATGGGGTTTTAACACTTAATTTAGCCACCAGTGAACCTGGTAAAGGCGTAGTAAAGTGCAAACAAGGCTGTACGGATATTATATTAGAGCTAGGCACTTAGATTAAACTAAGCGCCTGGTATTAATAATTACTCTTCCCAACTCTCGTCGGTTATCAAACCGCTATTAATTGCGACCACTTCAATTAGTTCAGCAAACCCTAATGCAAAGTCACCCATTGATTCATATTGGTACTGACACAAGGCTTCTATAGTCATGTTATTTTGCTTTGCAATCTGTGTTATGGCTTGCTGGTCAAGCGCAAAAAAACTAAGTGTACTTAGCGCACTTTCTAATGCTTGTTTAAATTCAGCATCTAATTGAGGCGCATTTAACAAAGGTTCTGCGTAGGCTTTTGTTGCCACTACAAAGCCTTTACTCCACGACTTACAAAATTCAGCATCAAATGTGTTAGGTAATTTGTATCCAGTTTCAAATACTTGCTCACTAATTTTATGATATAGCGCCATAAACAAGAAAAGTACTTCTTCATCTAAATCATTGGCTCTACTTGGTAATATCTGCTCAAGCCACTCATGCACATCTAATGGATTGGGCGAACAAATAACACCAAATAAATAGCCTTGGCATTGTTCAAGGGTCATTGCTTTAGACTGGGTACTTAAAAATGAGCTGAGCTGCTTTGCGTGCAGCTCAGTAAATTGGGGTATTTGCATTAAAACTCTTTATATTAAAACATTAAAAATTGAGCGGGTAACGACCCTCGGTATCTGGTCGGCCTAAAAACTTAACTGCATCATGTACATCTTTAGGTAAGCTGGCATCAGGTTTAACATAACCGGCTACTCTAAAATCAAAATTAGCTTTAAGTGTAGCATCTGCCTCAAGGCCAAGCGTGTTATCTGGGTCAATTAATATAGCAACATCGCCCGACTTACAGCTTAACTTACCAGCTAGAGGGCCAATATTAAACCACCCATTTAAACCTTGAACATCAATATTAGGACTCGCTATTTCACCTTTTAGTGAATCACAATAAGGTGCGCCTGAGCTGTATTCATCAAGTTCTAAAATCACACGCCCTTTAGCGGTAACAGGCAGAGGAAGTTGCACACGTTGCATTGCACGCTCTACAGTGGAGCGTACTAGGGTGTCTGTCACTATTACTTTTTTATTAAAAAGCCCGTAGCTTACATCTGCGTAACCCGAAATATCACTGCGTTCTCGTGGATTACCAAATTTTATGTTCGTATTTAGTTTGCCTGTAAATAATTTCCAGCCTGCAATGTCCCAACGCACATTATTTAACTGTTCACCATCAAAACGAACTTGCATCATTTGACCTTGCCAAACAGTACCTACAGTTTGCCCTACTTCTAATTGCTTTGGAAAATACGGTTTTGCTATATCTAGCGCAATACTGGCTGGTAATTTAATAATACAAAACACAATAAAACTAATTAAAAAGACAGCCGATAACGTTATTATTTTTTTCATTAATTAATTCTCTAATACTAAACGGCTTACACGCACATAGCCTGATTTATCATCGCGGCTTAAATCTAAATTTTCAATTTTTAAGCCATGCTGATTCACTAGCTCGTCTAACCACTCTATTAACTGATTAAACTCTACTGAGTCGAGGGTCAAACGAAGTGACCCCGTACTTGGCTGCATTTTACTAATATTGATTTTATAGCGTCCACGAGTAGAGTTTACCACTTGGCTTAAGTTTGTATTGCTAGCAACACTGGTGTTGCCCGCTGCTTTTAGCTTGACAATGCTTTCATCAACCCAAGCTAATAGCTCTTGTTGTTTAATTTGAGATTGCTGTGCTTTTTCTATCGCATTATTTAATGGTCTAAATATCCCCATTACTAAAACAAAAATAATAAATACGCCACCAGCAACCATTACCAGTTGTTGTTCTTGCTCTTTAAGCGAGCGCCATTGTTGCATTAACTGCTTTTTCATACTGCACCTCGCAGTTTAATTTCGCCAACTACATAATCACCGTCATTATTTAAAGATCCTTGCTCAACAGTTAAACCTTGTTTTTCAAGTATGATTTTTACTTTACCGAAGGTTTGGAAATCTTTAGCGCGTGCACGAATGCGCAGCTCATTGCGACGCTTGTCATAACGAAGTGTTTCAGGTGTAAATTCGCTGACTTGCGAAAATACATCAACCAAATTAGTCGTTAAATCTAAAAAGCCCGCTTCGCTTGAGCCTTGTACTTTATCTAACGCGCCTTTAATTTGGCTTTTAATTAGATTGGGGCGAACCTTAGTTCCCGGAAATGCTTTTTGGTATCTGTCGACTACTTGAGCTTTAGCTACTTCTACTTGTGCATTAAGTTGGTGTAACTCAATAGCTTTTATTGTAATTGTAGAAACCAATGCAACACTTGCTATAATTGCGGCGCCTTTCCAATAACCCCACCACAAAGCGCTTTGTTTTTTAAGCTGATACATACCTTGGCGTAAGTTAAAATTAACGCTATCTAACTGTTTTGCAAATAATGCTAGAGGTAAGTCGTAATCGCTTGTTTGCGCCTGTAAGTTAACGCTTTCAGGAAACTGATTAGCTGGGCTAAAATGTTTAATGTCAGGGTTACCCATGGCTGTTAAATAGCCATTCAACCAACTAGATTCAACCGCACCAATATGCCATTGCCCTTGCTTAAATAACCATTGGTTATTGAGCTCGATAGCGGTTACTGCGCCATCATCTGCAAGCGGTAACAACAAAGCATCGGGTAATATTCTGTATACTAATAAATTATGCTCAGCAAATAATGCAAGCCATTGTTCAAACCATTCGCGGTCTGTCATTGCTACACGAATTGCATGTTGCTCACCAAGCATTGTCGGCTGCGCCACTGCTATAAACAGTTCATCTACGTCACATGCGATATCTTCTTCAAGCATGTATGGCAATGCTTGCTCAAGCTTGCGATTCCATTTTGTTGGCAAGGCGACCGTTTTTAATTGCACTTGGTCACTTGGTAATAATACGACAACTTCTCGGGTAAGTGCTTTTTCGCTTAGCTCACTTAAATGCTCTGCATTTGGTAACTCGCCACTGGCTATTATTTCTTGTTCTTGTGGTGAGTAAATTAACCAGTTAAGTAATTCTTGCTCGGTTTGACCCGTGCGGATCAACAGTATTTCTGTCACTGTACGCCTCCAAATTTTCGCGCCAGTATCGTTACGTCGCCGTCTTTAGCGTGCAGTAATGTGGTCATCGAAAAACGCAGGTCGACAAAATTTGCCTGCGTCTGTAATTTAAAATATTCGCTTTTAATACTAAATAAACTTTTTACTGAGTCGGTATTAGTGCCGCCTTGTTGCTTCACCTGTTCAAAAAATTCATCAATGGTGTCAAAGCCAGTTTGCGGTCTTGCCGCTACAACAGCTTCAGCACCAGATAAACTCAATTCATCTATTAATGCACTTAATATAAGCGCTTGTTCCGGTATCACTGTATTTACATTAATAGAAAGCAGCGTACTTCCCGGTATTACACACACATACGGAAGTACTTTTTCCATCACTAATGGGTTGAAGCCCTTAACCAAACGTAATTCCGATGTTGATGCAAATAAACTATTGGCTGTCATATACGGAAATTTACGCGATAAATACTCATCTTCCTCTGCGCCTGAGCGATACGTAATACTGTCCTCGTCAAGCCAATCAAATACGCTATCTGCCATTGCCTCTTCTGATTCATCAGTGGGTAGATCTTCAATATTTTCAAGTAACGCAAATAGTGCTCTATGCGCAGGATTTGTTTTACTCACGCTGTTGGTGTCAGGCTCTATAGCTAAAGCATTTAAATTTAAACATGCTTGTAAATCAGTAATTTTGCCACTTAATGTGCCGTTATCAACAGGGTATGAAGCATCACCTTGAGTTGCCCAAATTTGGTCTAGCGTCGTTTTATCTGCATCATCTTTTTTACTTTGTATTAGCCCTTTAATAGCAAGCTCTTCTGCACCGTAGGCGTACCATTTAGCTTGCTGATGACCTTGCAAGTTAGTGCTTTTTTGCACTTGCACCATTAAATTGGCGCTCATTTCAACGGCTAAAATAGCCGCTAACGCTACAATAAATAAAACAATAACAAGTGCTGCACCGCGCGATGATTGCTGCTTAACCATTATTCACACCTGTATTTTGTGTAGCAACAACTTTGCCTTGCCCAGGAACTAAAAATACACGACGAATTGGCTCTGCTTCTATTTGTTGCAACGTAACAGCAACCGCTTTAGGGAGAGCTTTAATTTCCCATTGTTCTTGCCATTCGTTTTTATCATCTAAAAACTCAAACTTAAGTTCTTCAATATTCTCTAGTACACGTTGAACTCGCGGCTCCATATTATCAAGCTGATCAACATAAACCCGATAAACACGCTCAAGGTTATCATCTATCACTCTATAACCAACAGCTTGTAGTTCTGAACGTGGCAATAAGTTAATTGGATTTATCCAGCCATCTCGTACAAACGCGATACCATCATATTGGCTTTCTAAAACGTAACGACCAGCAAGTAAATATTGTTCTTGAACATCGCCAGATTCGTTTCGTACTACACGCTTGGTCATTTGACTAAAATCTTGATCCATTAACCTAAATGTTGTTTGCAATCCATTTAACTCAGCAATTTTTTCATCCGAAGCATCTTTTGCTCTTGTTGTCGTCTCTAATATTTGATGAGTAGCAATAATAACAAAAGCTAAAATACCCAGTGCAACCATAACTTCAAGTAATGTAAACCCGCGCTGCTTCACTTACTTTTTGCCTTTATTTAAATACGTTGATAACTCATATGCTGAATGCTCATATTTTTCATCCGTAAAAACATTTATGGTTAACTTAACAAAGCTTTTGTCAGCAGTGGCTGTTACTTCTTGCTGCCAAAACCATTCAACACCGCCCATTACTTCGCTACCTTTGAGGTTATTTTTACCTTGCCATTGCTCGCCTTTGGTACGTTGTTCAATAATAACGTTTTCGGCGACCCAAGATGCATAGGTTTGCTCTTCAATAGTTGTTAAGTGGTGTATGTGCTCGCTTGTTGCTTGCATTGCAGCTATACCCGCCATGGCACAAATACTTAATGCCACTAACACCTCTAGTAAGGTAAACCCTTTTGTGCGCTTCATTATTCTGGCTCTCGGCGAAAGTTTATGGGTGCGGTAAATTCACCTTCAATGTAATACACAGGCTCGCTTTGCTCTTTTAACGCTAATATAAGTTGAAACGCGCTTACCTCACCTGATGACAAAATAAGTACTTGTGGGATTTTCAACTTTTTAAGCTCAAGTAAACTGTCTTCATCGCCACCACTCATAAGTTCGCGCCAGTTAGATTGCTCTAAGAGGTTATCTTGTGCCCACGCTAAATCTTCTAAGTTAAGAGTGAGCTTTAATCTTTCATCTAACTCTATTGGTTTAAAAAGATCTTCACGGTCAAAGGTAATCCACTTTTCACCATCGAAAACTAAATACTCTAACGTATTTTCTTCTACTAATAAGCCCAATTCAACTTGGTTTAAAATGGCAAATTCCGATGCCATGTTAATGGTGGTATGCAGCCTTAGTGCTTGAGTATCTAATTCTTCCTCAGCACCGCCTTCTAAGCTGTATACCACCATTTTGGTGGCAAAAGCGATGATCACTAATACCACTAAAATTTCTATTAAACTAAAGCCTCTGCTTTTTGCATGGCGCTGCTTAAAGCTTGCTTTCATAGCAAGCCTCTAGCATTAACATGTTCATACAGAACAATGTACTCAAGCATTATTGTTTTTCTTCGTCCCAGTTACCGATATCGTCATCAGTACCTACTTCACCATCTGGGCCCATAGAAAAAATATCAAACTTGCCAATTTCACCTGGGCTAATTAGCTGATATAGATTACCCCATGGATCTTCTGGTAATTCGTTAATAAAGCCACCGTCTGGGAAACGTTTTGGAACCGGTTCAATACTTGTTTGAGTAACCAGCGCTTCAAGACCTTGCTCTGTGCTTGGGTAGCTCTTATTTTTAAGCTTGTATAAGCTCATTGCATCTTCTAATTGCTGAATATCTAGATGCGCTTTATCGATAGCAGCTTCTTCTTGCTGACCCATAATGTTAGGTGCAACAATTGACATAATCATCCCGATGATAACCAGTACCACCATCACTTCTAGTAAAGAAAAACCTGATTGTTTATTCACGTAATTACCTCATTATTCTAAATAACATTAAGTAAAAATGGTTTAGGTAAAACCATTAATATATTTAAAAATTTATTCTAACTTAAAGTCCAACAGCTTTATTCATCGCCATTATTGGCTGCAATATTGCCATTACTATAAATAATACAATAACCGCCATTGAGGCGATCATCGCAGGCTCTAGTAGTTTAAGCGATACATTAACCATGCTCTCAAATTCACGATCTTGGTTATTTGCAGCACGCTCCAACATTTGCTCTAGTTCACCTGATTTTTCACCACTTGCTATCATATGCAGCATCATTGGTGGAAACAACTTAGTTTGCTGAAGTGCAGCTCTTAAGCTTGCACCCTCACTCACTCTATCGGATGCATCTGCAACCGCCTTTTTAATTTTTCGTTAATTAATACATCACCTGAGATACGCATCCCCTCGAGCAATGGTACCGAGCTTGACGATAAAATACTTAAAGTACGCGCAAAACGTGCGGTGTTAATACCACGAGCCACTTTACCTATACCAGGCATGTGTAGCACTCGCTCATCCCACCAAAAACGTATTTTAGGCTGTTTAAGTGCATGCTTAATACCAATGGCTATAGCTGTGATAGCTATTAAACTAATAAACCAATAATTTTGCACAAAATGGCTGCCTGCCATAACCCATTCGGTTGTCCAAGGAAGTACTTGTTTCGTTTTTTCAAACGTTTTCAATATTTTTGGTACTACAGTACCCAGCAATACCGACACAATACCAATTGCAAATACCACTAAAATAATAGGGTAAACCATGGCCTGAGTTATTTGGCTACGCATATGTTGGCGCTGCTCGGTATAGTCGGCTAAACGATTAAGTACTTGGTCAAGATGACCCGATTTTTCGCCTGCGGCTACCATTGCACGATATAAGTCGTCAAATACATGAGGAAACTCACTAAGACCATCGGCAAGGGTGTAACCTTCAACTACTTTTGAGCGTACCGACATAAGCATTCGCTTTAAACGCGGCTTTTCGCACTGCTCAGCAACCGCCATAACAGCGCCTTCAACAGGGAGTGCCGATTGGATAAGTGTTGCTAATTGCCTTGTAATTAATGCTAAGTCTGAGGTTGAAATTGTCGGCTTAAAAAAGCCACCGAGTAAAGGGGCTTTTTCACCTTTAACTTGTTTGTCACTTTGCGCCGCAGGGACAACTTCAAGCGGCGTTAATTTTTGATCACGTAAAGTTTGGCGAATTTGCTTAGCCGTATCGGCTTCTAAAATGCCTTTTTTTCTTTGCCTCGGCCATCTAAGGCACGGTATTCAAACGCCGCCATAGTTAACCTTCCTCACGGGTAACACGTAATACTTCTTCAAGTGTTGTTTTACCTGCAAGTACACGGCTACATCCATCTTGACGAATACTTGGGCTGCGCTTACGAATATATTTTTCTACGCTTTGCTCGCCTTTACCGTTGTGAATCATTTCGCGTATGGTTTCATCAACTACAAGTAACTCGTGAATACCCGTACGACCACGGTAACCATTAAAATTACACTCCTCACACCCCACCGCTCGGTAGATTGTCGGTTGGCTTTCAAAAGGAACCCCTAACAGCTGGCATTCATGCTCATCAGCCGTGTGACCTTCTTTACAGGTATTACATAACGTACGGACTAAGCGTTGCGACAACACACCGAGTAACGACGATGAAAGTAAAAAGGGTTCAACACCCATATCTTCCATACGTGTAATTGCACCCGATGCGGTATTTGTATGCAAAGTAGACATAACAAGGTGACCGGTAAGTGACGCTTGAACACCAATCTGCGCAGTTTCAAGATCGCGTATTTCACCCACCATGACTACATCAGGATCTTGACGTAATATTGCACGTAAACCACGTGCAAATGTCATATCAACTTTTGCATTAACTTGTGTTTGCCCAATGCCTGGAATTTCGTACTCTATCGGATCTTCAACGGTAAGAATATTGCGATCGCGTGAGTTAATTTGGCTCATACCAGCGTATAAAGTGGTACTTTTACCAGAGCCCGTTGGCCCTGTTACTAAAATAATTCCGTGGGGTTTACTAATTAAATCTGAAAACAATGCACGGTTATCTGCGGTCATACCTAAATCTTCAAGGTTTAAACGCGCGTTGTTTTTATCAAGTAAACGCAGTACTACACGCTCACCAAAGCTCGATGGCATTGTAGATACAC
The DNA here is from genome assembly GCF_000239855.1 of Pseudoalteromonas sp. BSi20652. Classification (GTDB taxonomy): domain Bacteria; phylum Pseudomonadota; class Gammaproteobacteria; order Enterobacterales; family Alteromonadaceae; genus Pseudoalteromonas. The sequence goes on from NZ_BADT01000160.1 coordinate 17,275, forward strand.
GCACATCAACTGCACGCCCGGCAATACGCAAACTAATACGGCCATCTTGTGGAATGCGTTTTTCGGCTATATCAAGCTTAGCCATTACTTTAATACGAGACACAAGTAACGATGCAAGTTTACGATTAGGCTTAAGTACTTCTTTAAGCACTCCATCGACCCTAAAGCGAATAACAAGCTCTTGTTCGAAGGTTTCAATATGAATATCAGAAGCCCCTTCTTTAATCGCTTCACTTAGCATGGCGTTAATAAGCTTGATGATTGGCGCATCATCGTCACCAGCAAGTAAATCTTCAGTTTGCGGAAGTTCATCAGCAAGTGAGAATAAATCAACCTCGTTACCAATATCTTCCATCATTTGTTGTGTTTCAGAGCTATCACGTTGGTATGACGCTTCAAGCAATAGCTCAAATTTATCATCAGCCAATTGCTCAAGTGTAAAACCATGGCCTGCGATACGGCGTACTTCTAATAGTACTTCCACGTCTAGCTCACCACGGTAGTAAACTATGCGGTGATCTTTGTTTTTACCAAGTAACACACCTGCACGTCTTGCATAGGAAAACGGCAAACGTTTTGCTGGTAACTCAACTAACACATCACTCGTTAATAGCTCATCCTGATTATGCGTTTTAGGATGAACCACATCTTGGTTTATCTCTTGAATCGCATTAGTCATCTTTACGCTCTTGTGCATTTTGTTTACGCAGAGACTCTTCATACGTAGGTGGAAGTACTAATTCGTCATTCCACTCAGGTAAAATAGGCGTATCAGTCATTGGCATTAACTCAATACCGTCTTCTTTTTGTTTAAACTGCTCACCACGAATAAAGTTATATTTATTAAAGCTTAACTTATTCATGCTTACACCATCACGAATAATGGTTGGGCGAATAAACACAATAAGATTACGCTTACGACGCGTTGTATTTGTTGATCTAAACAAGTGTCCTAAAATGGGGATATCACCTAATAACGGCACCTTAGAAACACTTTCTTGTACGTCTTCGTCAATTAAACCACCAAGTACAACCATACCGCCATCATCGGCCATTACCGTGGTTTTAATTGAACGCTTATTTACTGAAATATCAACCGCAGTTGCACCACTTACGCTCGATACTTCTTGCTCAATAGTAAGCTGTACCGCTGAACCATCATTAATCTGTGGCGTAACTACCAGTTTAATACCTACTTCTTGACGCTCAACTGTTTGAAATGGGTTGGCATTGTTAGTGCCTGTTTGTGAGCCTGTAATAATAGGCACTTCTTGACCGACTAAAATAGAGGCTTCTTCGTTATCCATTGTAGTAATAGAAGGGGTAGCCAAAATATTTGAATTTGTATCAGTGGCAACAGCCTGAATAATTGCGCCCCAATCATTTTTAACAACGCCCAGCGCTAAACCATTAATGCCACTTAGCAAGGAGGCTAATGGACCATAGTCACCTTCTGTTGTTTCTGTAAATGGCGTCACTGTACCTGATTCAGTTCCTATTATGTTTTTAGTTACAGTTGTATCTTGTGCTTGCTCTGCAGCAACAGCTAATGAACCCACGGGAACCGTAGTGCCATTATTAAACTGCAACATACCGCCCTGTTCAGAAATCCACTGCAGGCCTAAATTAACGCCGTCACCTTCCATTACTTCAATAATAATGGCTTCAACGAGCACTTGTGCACGGCGGATATCAAGGCGTTCAATTACAGATTCTAGTGATCGCATTGTGTCTGGCTGTGCAGTAATAATTAATGAGTTTGAGTCAGGGTGAGACTCTATACTGCTTTCATTATTACTTCTGCTACGAGTCTTAGTAGTACCGCCTTGTGCATCTTCAACAAGTGACTTACTTACACCTTGCAAAACTTTAACTAAATCTTCAGCTTTAGCATAATTTAGGTAAAACACCTTGGTGTTACCTTGACTTTCTAATTCACCATCTAAGCGCTTAATGAGCTCTATAGCACGTGTACGTGCTTGGCCCTCACCACTTACAATAACGCTGTTTGTACGGCCATCAGCGACTACTTTAGGAATTAAAAACTCAGGTACACTGCCTTTACCGTTGTCTTTATAGATATTGTCTACCACGGAGACAACATCATCAGCAGTCGCATATTTAAGCTTAACGATGTCTACACGTTTGTCACCCGCTTGATCAACAGAGCGGATAATCTCAACTAAACGATTAACCGATGCAGCATGACCCGTTAGCATCATTACGTTAGCCGCATTAAAGTTAGCGACATGGCCGCCATCTTTTTGATCGCTAAATTGACGAACTAAAGGACCAAGCTCCTGCACGCTTACATTCTTAACACGTACAACACGTGTAATCATCATATCGCCGCTAGCTTCATTACCTTCGTCAATAAGTGGTACGTTTGACTTTTTAGCGTCTGAACTTTTTTCTACCTTAATTATGCCATTGTCCATTTCAACAGCTGAGTAGCCATAAACTTCCAATACATTTAAGAAGAACTGATAATAAAGTGCCTCGTCCATTAACTCATAACTGCGAACATTTACCTTTCCGCGCACGTTAGGGTCAATAATGACTGTTTTATTAAGGTTTTTACCAACAATATTAATGAACTCGTTGATATCAGTCCCTTTAAAGTTAGCAGCATATTCAACAGCAGAAACAGACAAAGAAATACTTGCCGCCAAAAAAAGTGCTGCGTACTTAGCTAACCCTTTTTTAATTTTTTTGAGGTGTAGCACCTGAACCATCGTATTAAAACTCCAAAGCTAAATTATTGCAGACTAAATTGCACATCAATTTGTTCACCATCACGTTCTATAGTGATATTGGCATCTGTACTATTACGCAGCTCATTAATAGCTGACATAGCCTGTTTTAAATCTGTTAATTGATAGCCATTTATAGAAATGGCTAAATCGTTATTTTTTAACCCCATTTGCTTAAACAGCTCAGGCTCTTTACCTGGACTTAAGCGATATCCAATTAGCTCACCATCATTCATGGCTTGTGAAACCCGTATATAGTCAAATAGCTTGCCCGGCTCTTCGAGTAACTCTTCGCGTGTTTCTATAATTGCTTCTTTAACGTCCGAGTCTGCAGTGGCATCTATTTGTAGATCACTTGGTTCTAATTTTTGCGGACCCATTTCAGCATCATCACGCGCAGCGAGTACGGGCATAGACACCTTTTTACTGAAATCGAGTCCATCAAGCATTAATGTTTCAAAGCGTCCATTAACACTCAAAATAATACGATCCGGCAATATTTGTGCAACTTCAGCACGCGTACCCGATACTACCTCATCCACAAGATAGCTTACTTGCTTACCTTGTGATTCAATAATTGCGATACCTGCTTTGTCATCGTTATTAACCGCTACAATGCCGGTTAAATTGATACTTAAGCGCGTTTCTGGCGCATTATTTATTACCTGCGATTGCTTTGCAGTATTATTGTTGTTTGTTACCGTTTTTTTACCAAATAAAAATTGCTCAATAATATGCTGCGCTGAGTTGTTACTCGCACCAGATGACTGGTTAGCATAATGAGTAGGGGTAAGTAGAGTTACTGGTGGTTTCGGCCACAAAAGCCAAACAAGTTTTGATAATAAAAATGCAAGATAAACAACAACTAACAGTGTCATTAATGCACTCAACTTAGCATGCGGTAAACGAGTTAAAAATTGTTTTAGTTGTTGGATTTGCTGTTCCATAAATAGTGTTCTTATTTTAATTTACTGCGTTAGCGCGTACCCATAGTACCCTTTCATTTTTCTTTCAACAAGCACACTAATATTAAACTTTGTAAACAGATTAAATTAACTTTACATAACAGTACAAAAAGTAAACTGCTACTGTAATACCTTCATCCTACGATGATTTCATGATAAATTTTAAGCTATAAAAACGTGGGGAAATGCCTTATGAGTAAAAAAAGTAATACTAATACTAACTCAGACCCTGTAGATGGGTTAAAAGTTCGATTAGATAAATGGTTATGGGCTGCGCGATTTTATAAAACTCGTGCAGTTGCTCGCGAAATGGTGCAAGGCGGCAAAGTACATTATAATGGTCAACGTACAAAAGCGAGTAAAATAGTAGACGTTGGCGCAAAAGTAAAACTGGCTCAGGGCGTAGATGAAAAGCTGATAACTATACTCTCAGTGCTTGAAAAACGTCAAAGCGCCCCCATTGCACAGACCATGTATCAAGAATCTGATGCAAGTATTGCTAAACGCGAAGAAAACAGCATCGCACGCAAAAATAACAGCTTTTTTGCTCCTCATCCGGATAAAAAACCGGATAAAAAGCAAAGACGCGAACTTTTAAAAATGAAATCAAGTTAGGTATAGCCGCTCATGCAACAAGATTTACTTCACCGTTATTTATTCAACGAACTAGATGTTCGTGGCGAACTCGTACAAATCGAGAATGCGTATAATGAAATGATTGCCGACCATAATTACCCAGACCCTGTTAAAGCATTACTAGGTGAGTTACTTGTTGCAACCTGTTTATTAACCGCCACTTTAAAGTTTGAAGGTGAAATTGCAGTACAGCTTCAAGGTGATGGCCCAGTTAAATATGCAGTTATAAATGGTGATGACAAACAAAACATGCGTGGTATTGCTCGCCTGCAAAGCGAAATTACGGGCACAACTGTAAAAGAGCTTATTGGCCAAGGCTATATGGTGATCACTATTACACCAAGTAAGGGTGAGCGTTACCAAGGTATAGTTCCGCTAGAGCATGATACTCTGAGTGAATGTATCGAAAGTTACTTTGAGCAGTCAGAGCAATTAAAGACACGCCTTTGGTTTGCAACCGACACAACAGAAGGTAGCGCAAAAGCATGTGGTCTATTTTTACAAGTACTCCCAGTTGATAAACAAAAATCAATTGAAGACTTTGCACACCTAGAAGCATTAAGTAATACCATTAAAGATGAAGAACTATTACACCTTGATGCTAATACTGTCCTTACACGCCTTTATCACGAAGATAATCCTCGCGTATTTGAACCTCAAGCTATTAAATTCAAATGTGGTTGTAGTCGTGATAAAACAATTACCGCACTTGTTAATATTGGACAAGAAGAACTACTTAAAGACGTAGCTGAAAAAGGGTCTGTTAATATTAACTGCCATTATTGTTTAAAAGAGTATGTTTTTAACGAACAAGACATTAAAAGCATTTTCAACTAAATGTTCAGCTTCATCTATATATAGTAATTAAAGCCGCAAAATATGCGGTTTTATATTATAAAAAGATGATACCGGTGTCATCTTTTCTGCTAATTTCATGACACCGGTATCATTGAAATTATTCATGTTTTTTCTTAAATATATGTGTTTTTAGAGGCTTTGCGGACTCGAATATCTTAAAACCTTCTGTTACTATAATTTCAGTTTAAGGGCACTGACAACCCCAGAGCTATCCGTTCAAACTCTCACACATAGTTAGGTATAAACATGACTACAGACGCTACACGTTTTGTCGATTTAACCGCAGCTGAACTTGTCGAGCATGCGATCCGCCGTGGCGAAGGTACTTTAGCCGCAAATGGTGCTTTTGTTGCAATTACAGGAAAACGAACTGGCCGTTCACCAAAAGATCGTTTTATTGTACAAGAAGCTACAACTCAAGATGATATTCAATGGGGCAACGTTAATCGTCCATTTGATGCAGACAAATTTGACGCATTATGGGCTCGCGTAGAATCATATGTTCAAAGTAATGACCACTTCACCTCTCACCTAGAAGTTGGCGCAGATCCTGAGCATTACCTACCCGTAGTTGTAACTACAGAAACAGCGTGGCACCATATTTTTGCCAAAAACATGTTTATCGAACCGCAAAACTATAACGCTTCAAACTTACCACAATGGCAAGTAATGAACGTTCCTTCGTTTGTATGTGAGCCAGAACGTGATGGCACAAATAGCGATGGTACCGTTATTATTAACTTTGCACAGCGTAAAGTATTACTAGCAGGTATGCGTTACGCCGGTGAAATGAAAAAATCGATGTTTTCTGTACAAAACTTCCTACTACCAGCAAAAGGTGTATTACCAATGCACTGTTCTGCTAACGTTGGTGAAGCAGGCGATACAGCATTATTCTTCGGTTTATCTGGTACGGGTAAAACAACACTTTCAGCAGACCCTACTCGCTTTTTAATTGGTGATGACGAGCACGGCTGGGCACCAGGAAGCGTGTTTAATATTGAAGGCGGTTGTTATGCTAAATGTATCGACTTGTCACAAAAGAATGAACCTGTAATTTGGAATGCTATTCGCTTTGGCACTATTTTAGAAAATGTAGTGTTAGATGAAAAAGGCGTTCCAGATTTTAACGATACTAGCCTTACTCAAAATAGCCGTGCAGCATATCCACTTGAACACGTTGAAAAACGTAAAGTAGAAAACCGCGCAGGCGAACCAAAAGCTGTTGTATTTTTAACCTGTGATGTAAGCGGTGTACTACCACCGGTTTCTATACTTAGTGAAGAAGCTGCTGCTTTTCACTTTTTAAGTGGATACACAGCTAAAGTTGGCTCAACTGAGATTGGTTCTACTAGCGACATTGAATCAACATTTTCAACCTGTTTTGGCGCACCATTCTTCCCACGCCCTGCTGGTGTTTATGCTGAGCTTCTTATGAAGCGTGTACGCGAGTTTGGCGCTAAAGTGTACCTTGTGAATACAGGCTGGACTGGCGGCCCTTACGGCACAGGTAAACGTTTTGATATCCCAACTACTCGTGCAGTAATTGATGCAATCGTATCTGGTAAGTTAGCGGGCGTTGAAACTCAGCACATTGATGTTTTAAATCTAGATGTACCAGTAGCCGTTCCAGGTGTAGATACTAACTTACTTAATCCTATTAACACATGGGAAGATAAAGCGAAGTACAATGAATATGCAGCAAAACTTGCCGCAGACTTCACTGAAAACTTTGCTAAGTATGACGTATCTGATGATATAAAAAATGCAGGGCCTAAAGCTTAAATAAGCTTTAAGATTGTATTTTAACGCCAGCCTAGAGCTGGCGTTTTACTTATTAAATACCTAATTTAATAAGTACTACAAAATGCCGAACGACCCACATCAAAAAACATATAATATACTGCGTAATTAATCACTTCTTAATGCTCAATAAATTTGTATTACTCACTATTATTGCTCTTTCTGGCTCTGCATTGGTTTGTTATCCACAAATAGACTCACTGTTAAATTCAATAAATAACACAACTACAAACACAAAAACACCTAATTGGGATCAGGAATATAAGACGCTAAGGACCATTTTTCCTACAAAGCAAGGCCATGGTAATCAAAAAACACAGACATAATCTCAATAATTCCCGCGCGATACTACAACCCTATAGAAAAAGATCAAAACTTTGCACTCTCGTTGTCGGCTATACAAGCATAGCCAGATTAATCCCTCCTATCCCTGAGTTATTTGTATAGTTTCTAATGCCTGTGAGTATTGGTGAAAATAGTATTGTGGGTGCCGTGGTTACTAAAAATGTAATGGCTAATACCGTGGTAGCGGGTAACCCAGCTCGTGAAATAAGAACACTGTAGATATTCTCGATA
>NZ_BADT01000159.1 GCF_000239855.1 Pseudoalteromonas sp. BSi20652
AAATTAATAATTATACCAATTCACTTAATTAAGTGATCTATTTTGAAGGTGAAAAAGCGTGTTGAAAGCTACGCAAAAAATTCGCTATTTAGTTGTTCTAAATGAGAATTTTTTAATACAGGTAGCAACACGTTTAGCCTCGTAAAATGATTAAGTATTATTGCGGATAAGTACTAAACAATGCGCTCTTATATATGTTTATAGGAATACGAAAGGAGTTTATTGACTTACAATAACTGCTGTAACAGTGAGGTGGAATTTAACCGGCGATCAGTTTAGATAAGGCAGTGATGCGTAGTACGCACATTCATAACTTGGCTAAACAACCAAAAAACCCCCAATTAGTTAAACCAAGTTGGGGGTTTTTATAAGTTATGAACTTTTACAGTTTATAGCTTAAGCCTAGGAATAAACGTGGGCCATAGTCATTCACTTCACCTAAGTTTCCTTCAACAAAGAAGTCTTGTGATTTAGGTGCACTGAACAAGTTAATTGCTTCTGCTTTAACTCTGAAGTTATCATTAATCTTGTATGATGCGCGCATTTCCCACACACCTACAGAATCAACATAGCGTAAACGAGTACCATTACTTGTATAAGGTTGGAAATACTCACTACGGTATTTGTAAATAACCGCAGTATCAAATCCACCAATCTGGTAATACAGTTGGCTACTAAATACATGCTTAGAAAAACCAGGAACCGAACCAGGCGCAACAATACCGTCAGTTAGCTGTGTCGTATTACCATCTACATCAGTCTCAAACGTATCGCCGTATAAGCTATCTTGGAACTCAAAATCAGTGTCTGCATAGTTGTAACCAAATTTCATACCGATGCCGTTATCCCAGCGGTAAGAAAATGAAGCTTCAAGGCCTAGTATTTCACTGTCCTCGTCTGATGTAACAGAGTTAGTAATTGGTAATGAAACAGTTTCACCGGCAACAGTAAAATCTTCAAGTACTGTTTGTTGTTGAAAACCACCGTTGAACTGTTTGTAGTATAAGCTTAACGCTAAGATTGAATCTTCGTTAGGGTACCATTCAAAAGCAGCGTCGTAGTTCCATGACATAAGTGGTTGAGTATCTGGATTACCAGAACCATTTACACCGACTAATAAATCGCTAATTGAAGTTGCTGTACCTTCTGTATCTTCTTGGAATGTACGGCTATAGCCTAAGTCAGATGGATCTGCGCGAGACATACCGCGGTATATACCAGCGCGGAATAAAATATCTTCACTGTAGTCAATAACTAGGTTAAAGCTTGGTAAATACTTGGTGTAATCACCACCGCTTTTTATTTTATCCAGTGAACCATTATCAGACTCAACCAGAGAAAGTACACCTGTGTCACTTGTTACTACGTCAAAGCTATTTCTAAAACCAACTGAAGTTACTTCTGTGTCTACAATACGAAGACCAAAGTTACCGCGAATGAATTTGCCAAACATTTCAGTATCGTAATTCGCCATTAAGTACACTGATGTTGTTTTTTCTGTTACATCAATTGTACCTGCATTTTTATATTCAACTTCTGGGTAAGCAAACACACCGTCCGCGTTAGAACCAGCTACAGCTTGTGAGAAACATACGTTGTCGTATGTAGCCCATGATGAACCTGTACCGCTATCTACAACGTTACCGTCACTATCAACATTTGTTACAATATCGCCATCAGATACACTTGATAGAAAACCTGATTCTGGGAAGTCGATTTGACAACCTTGTAACACGTCAAGCGCTTCAGTACCTGAGTCTAATGTAAATTCGTTTCTTGAACCGTTACCTTGGCTACCACCAAATTGAACAAAGGTCATTTCAGACGTTCTAATGCCACCTTGAACACTCGTGAAAACATTGCCTTCTAAGGTATAATCAAAATCTAAACGCGCTGAAATAACTTCGTTTTCACGCACATTTTCACGGTCAAGTCTTGTTCTAAGGCTATCTGTAAAATTTGAAATATCTGTTACGTCAAAATCTGTTAGTGTGAAATGAGGGATTTCATCGCCCATATCCCAAGAAAAGAAGTTACGACCTGAGGTTCTACCACGGTTAGATATTTGAAGTTCTTCACGTTCTGTTTTTGAATACCCTAAATCTAATTCAACAGTTAGTCTATCAGTTACTGTATGTTCTATATTTACGCCAAAACCTTGGTAGTTTTCTTCACGTTCAAATTGCTCACCCGCTGATTCAATGCGCTCTTCACCTTCCCAATGCAAAATACCGCCAACATCATTAGTAACAAGTGTTGGACCGGTTACACCTGGTGTTGCACGTTTTTGCAAAAAGATTAAATCGTGACGTGCTTCTTTTTGAATTCTGTCAGATATTTGTGCATCAAAGTTAACATCCCAATCAGCTGACGGCTGGTACTGCAGTGCAAAAAACATTGCATCACGTTCATCTGATGTCTCGTTTTGACGGAAGCTACGGCTACTGCCAGTCCAGGCATATGGGGTGCCGTCACTTGTTGCTTTGCCTGTTTCCGGATCAATTTTTGTATCGTAACCTTGATTGCGACTACCACTAACTTGGTCTTCACAATCACCCGCACTACTGCGGTAAAAGCCTTCATTTGTATTTGTAGGATCGTTTAAACATGCCCATAATGAAGAACCTGAAGGGCTCGAGCTTCTGTATTCAGCTTCTGGTTGGCTAATATCTTGGCGCTGTACACCAAAAGACACACCAACGGCTTGGCCATTATCAAATTCAAACTGGTCAACATAACTAAACGTACCACGGTAACCCGCGTCACTTTGAAGTGAATTATCTACGTTACCTTCATCAGGGTTGTAGTTTAATTTAACTTCTGCTGATACACGTTGTTTGCCAAAGTCAAGTGGAGTTATAGTTTCAAGTGCAATAACACCTGCAACACCACCTTCTATCATTGAAGCATCTTGTGTTTTATATATCGCTACTTTTTTAACTAGTTCTGACGGAAACTGTGAAAAGTTAACTGAGCGGTCACCACTGCCATTTGTCGCTTCGCGACCATTAATATGCGTTGCACTTAAAAATGGCCCAAGACCACGAATTGTAATTTCTGTCGCGCCACCATTTTCACGGTGAGATGCAGCACCTGTAATTGATTCTAGTGCTTCACCGATAGACAGTGCTGGTAAATCACCAATATCTTCTGATGATAGGCCGTCAACTACTGTTGTTGCTTCACGCTTTATTGCTATTTGGTCTTGTATTGTTCTACGAGTACCTGTAACACTTATAATTTCAACGTCTTCTTCAACTTCTGTCGCTTTTCCCTGTTCTTCTTGTGCGCTTGCTGTAAATACGCAAGAACTGGCCATACCGGCGATAACTGCTGTTCTTACCCATTTTGCAACAGGGCGTAGTGCAAACTGCTCTGTTATAGAATTTTTATTATATTGTGACTTCAACGACATTTTAATTCTCCGCTGGTTGTTGTGTGATTTTAGTGTGTTAGCTTGTTATGCTTATGTATATTATATGTGACGCTGAGCATCAATATACTCAAACAAAGTGTAATGATCAACCAATTTGGTCATTTAATATTACCAAAAAGGTATACCAATTTTTACACATAGGCTTTACCACTAGGTAAACTGGTCATTTCGATAAAATTAAATAACTAAAATCGATTAATATCCGACAAATTTAAGTTGAAAAAGCTTTAGGTATAACTATGATTTGAGGTATTTTTTTAACCCGGTTGTTTTTTTTGAGTAGGCGCGGTTGTGCAGTGACGTTAATTACAATAATTAGGTACGTAATTTTCTCTAGCTAATTTTAGGGCGTATTGATCTTTGGTGGTTTAATTTGCAGCAGACTATTTAGTATTTAAGCAAGGCAGAGCCTCTGTAGTGTGTTTTTCCCCCATAAATAGGCGATAACGTAGCATTAATGCCAAACATGCGCTGCCCGAAGAGTTCTGCCTAGGGGGAAATTTACTCTTTGTTGCCTATTAGGATGTAGATAAGGGGCGTGAGCAGGACGCGGAAGCTTTGCTCGGTTTTTACTTATTATTACATGGATGTAAGCCAGTAGAATAACGCAGGAGCAGTTATCGAGCCTAGTAGGTTACAAACCTCGCGCAGCGATTAAATTCCCCCTAGATTGAACAAAATTTTATCCTGAAAGGTCAACAGGCCCTAGGCAAATTAAATTTTTTACATATGTAAGTAAATTTTAAAGTAGCTATTAGGTGATAATAAAAAAGACCCCAAATTTGGGGCTTTTTAAGATTAACCTATTAACCTATTAACCGGTTATTTAATCGTTTGGTACTTCCCATGTAGAACCAACACCTACTTCAGAAGCTTGGATATAATGCAGGCCTTTAGCGCCAGCTACTGACTGTAAACCTGCTGGGTCAGTTTCTATTAATGTGCTTGATCCTGTAATAAACTCAGGTACTTCTTTACCATTAGCTGCTGGGTCTTGATCAATTGCACCATCGGTATCAAATGCGCCATTGCCGTTTAGATTTCTGATTTCAACCCAGTCACCGCTTGCATCACCTGAGGTTCGGCTATCCATATAACCAAAGTTATTACTAAGTAGCGAGGTATCTTGGTTAATTAAATCACAGTCGTATTCAAAAGCATGATCGCTATCAAGTGTATTTGGATAAAATAAACCTTGCGTTGAGGCGCTGCTCTCTATTGTGTCAGCGTCTGTTTGATCACCTAAACCGTTAGCAATAAGGTTACCGTTAAACGTAATCTTAAACGCATTTTTAGTTAAACCATACAACACAGGTGCATTGTCAGCAGTAAGTTCATCACAATCACTGGTAGGTGCGCGTGAGCCAATTTCTGTACTAAATACAATAGGCTGCTGAGAGTTAAGAACCGTATTGTTTGTTACGTTTAATGTAAAGTCGCCAGCACCATCAAGTACAGCTTGGTTACCCGAATTTGGCACGCCGCCGTCAGCTTGTGAAAATGGGTTTGCCGTAAATACAATACCGCCCGCTTCTTTATTACCAGAACGAATACCTGCTATGTAGTTATTACTCACGGTATGACCAAGTGGTGTAATTAATACACCCGCTGGGCGGTCATCAGAGCTTGCGATATCAGTAGTTCGAATAATCACGTTATCTATAATACTGTTAAAGCCACCATCCTCTAGTGAAATACCTCCATTAGGATTTACGATTGTATTGCCTTTAATAGTTGCACCCGATGTTTGCACACGCATTAAACGACGACCCGTTACAAAGTTTTCTACTCGGTTGTACTGAATAGTAAAGTTAGTGTCAACGGCTGCATCGTTACCTGTAGTACTGCCTACATTGATTAAATGTAAGCTAGAATTTCCAAAGTTTGGATTACTACTGGTGCCACTAAACAAATTATATTGAATAACATGATCCGAGCTTGCAGATGCCATTTTAATCACGGAGCCATTTTCAGCAAAATTACGATTAGAAAATGTATTACGTTCAATTAAAGCGCCTTTACCTTTAAGCATTAACCAATGGTAAGTAGAGTTGTTTAGTGTTGCCTCGTCGCCGTCTATCGTATTTTGGGTAAAGCTAAAGTTATCACCCTCAGAGTAAATAACAGCGTCTTCTTCGGTTTCACAAAATGCACTTGCCTTAGTATCTATATTTTTAAAAGTAAGGCCTGTTAGCGCCGCGCCGTCAACACCTGGAGCTATGTGAACACATACTTCCCCGCTAAATACTGGGGTTTGACCTTCTACAGCGCGAAGCGTTACTGCACTGGTTAATAAAATTGCGTCCATATCAGCATAAACACCGGTGTTTAAACCAATAACAGCGCCATCAGCTAAACCGCCACTTACAGCACCAAGGAGTGCTTCAGGGTTACTAACTAATTGTGTATAAACCAATGTATCAAGCGAGTTTGTAACCTCACTCGCAAAGCCATCGTTATCTGTATACGTGGCTTTTACTGACATTATTGACCCAGCGAAAGCAGAAGGTGTAAATGTTTTACTGTTAGTGCCCGCTATCTCAACGCCATCAGCAAACCAAGTATAAGCTACATTTGCTTCTTCAACACCGTTGTTATCAGTTATCTCAGCGGTTAGTTCAGCACTTGTTAGGTAAGGCGCTTCACCAATAATGGCTACGCTACCTGCTTCATCAACTGCAACGGCAGATACAGCTATCGTTTCCTCAGATGTATTATCTTCGATAAACCCATTGTCATCTGTATATGTGACCTGAACACTTATTTTTTGGCCTAAAAGCGATATATCAACTGTAAGGGTATCTTCTGTTGCTCCGACTATTTCTTTTGTGTCAGCAAGCCATTGATAAGTAATTTCTCCCGTAGCCCCATCAGTATCATTAACTTCTGCTGTTAATATATTGCCAACAGTTGGCGTACCACTAATGGTAACTTCACCCTCTGCGTTTGTTCGTGCAACCGCCTCTGTTCCATTAGAAGTGACAGATTCACTAAACCCTCGATTATCTTCGAAAGAGGCACTCACAGTAATAACTGTGCCAAATTGAGTATCTGTTAACAGTAAAGTTGAAAGTACTTCGTCTGCAATTTCTATATCATCAGCAAACCATTGGTAAGTAACTGTATCGCTATCAAACCCATTTTCATCTGCTACATTGGCCGTCAACTGTGAGCCAACTATAGCGTCACCCGTAATAGTTAAGCTTGCAGGGAATGCAATTGCAGCAACATCTGCGGTTGGATCAGTAATATGTGATTCATTAATTCCGCCGTCATCTGTATAAAGACCTTGTGCGGTGATAGGTAAGCCAATTTGATCGTCTGTTAATGTAAAAGATGCACTATTAGCCCCGGCTATAACTTGCCCATCTGCGTACCAAAAATAAGTTATACCGCCAGATATACCATCGGGGTCACTTACTTCGACCGTTAATGTTTGACCACTCGTGACTGTCCCAGTAAGAGCAATAGAGCCCAGATTGTTGTCATTGTTGTTTGAGTCAGTGTCACAGCCAACTATTGCAGCTGCAATAGCACATAGTGCAAAGTGTTTTAATTTCATAGTGGCTCTATTCTCCAAATTTATAGTTTTAATATTTGGCTATCTATTGTGTGTGTTACCAAATAATTCACGCGGCTATTACCAAATCAATTCATATTTCGAAAGGATTGTTAACCAACTTGGTAATATAACCACAATAAAACAATTTTTACCACTCTGCTGAGTTAAATTAATTACACTTAATTCACATTGAATTAACTAACGTAGCCTGAGAAATTAGAAAAAGGGTTTTAACAGTAAGGTATCTATAAAAAATTGTATGGATTTTTAGACGTAACGCTAATAGGTGGGAAGTTAAAAAATAAGACAAAGGAGAGGTTTACCCTCCCCCATCTTTAATAAAAATATTTTTAATTCATCGTGCCATTATAAAATTCTACAGGCTCATTTGAGCCTAAAGCGACTGGTACACGCTGATGCAAGCTAGTAGGCGCAATATCTAAAATTCGCGCTCCTCTAGAGGTTGCTTTACCGCCAGCATTTTCCACTAAAAGTGCTAATGGGTTTGCCTCATAAAGCAGTCTTATTTTTCCGTTTTCATTACCACTGCGTTTATCTTGTGGATATAAAAATAAACCGCCTCGGCATAAAATACGATGAACGTCTCCGACCATTGCCGCATTCCAGCGCATTGAGCTTTTTTCAAAACTTTCGCAAGTGTACAGTAATTTATCGAAATACACTTGAGTCGGCTCGTCCCAATAGCGGTAGTTGGCCATATTAACGGCAAATTCACGACTTTGCTGTGGCACACTCAACTGCTTATTTGTTAGTAAGTAGCCGCCATGTGTTGAGTCTAATGTATAACAACGTGTTGGGCCGCCAGTACTCATTACAAGTAATGATGAAGGGCCGTATAGCACATAGCCTGCACATACTTGATTTACACCAGGCTGACTAAATTGCTCATCGCTGTCAAAGGCAACATCATCACGGGCTAAATAAATAGTAAATATTGTGCCTATTTGGCCATTAACATCAATATTAGAAGAGCCATCTAGTGGATCAAAAGCAACAATAAACTTACCTTCTGGGTGGCCACCAACAGCATGATCTTCTTCCTCTGATGCAACTGTTCGCACGCTGCTGTCGTCAAGGAGTATGTCTTTGAGTAGTTGGTTTGCGATTACATCAAGCTTTTTTTGGACTTCACCTTGAATGTTTTCGTTTAGCGTTGAACCTAAAACACCCGCTAACTCACCTTGACTTACTCGAAAAGCAATCTCTTTACTGGTCGCTAAAATTGTGCGGATAAGTAAAATAAGATCAGTATCTACACCATCTTCTTTTAATACTGTATTTAGTCTTTTCATGCGCTATACCTATTTACACAATTTAGATCATCAAAACATTGCTCAAGTCTTGCAACCATACTTTGCTCTGAATGACGCAACCATACACGAGGATCGTAGTATTTTTTATTAGGTTTATCATCGCCATCAGGGTTACCAATTTGACCTTGTAAGTATGCTTGATTATTTTTGTAGTAATCTAAAATACCCGTCCAACACGCCCACTGCGTATCGGTGTCAATGTTCATTTTAACTACGCCATAGGTTAAAGACTCTGCAATTTTATCGTACTCAGAACCACTACCACCATGAAACACAAAGTTAATTGAGTTGCTTGGTAGATTGAATTTCTCTGATACGTAAGCTTGTGAATCTTTTAAAATAGTTGGCGTGAGAACTACGTTACCCGGCTTATACACACCGTGGACGTTGCCAAAAGACGCTGCAATTATAAAGTTAGGGCTAATACGACTTAAACGCTCATAAGCAAAAGCCACATCTTCAGGTTGAGTGTATAAAGCAGAACTATCAAGATGTGAATTATCAACACCGTCTTCTTCACCACCCGTGCAGCCAAGCTCTATCTCAAGCGTCATGCCTATTTTTGCCATACGCGTTAAATAACGTTCACAAATTTCGATATTTTCTTCTAAAGGCTCTTCTGACAAATCAATCATGTGTGAGCTAAACAGCGGTTTACCTGTCAGTTCAAAGTGCTTTTCACCTTCATCAAGCAACCCATCAATCCAAGGTAACAGTTTTTTAGCGGCGTGATCGGTATGCAGCATCACAGCAACTTCATAATGTGCTGCAACCGAGTGTACATATCTTGCAGCACTTATCGCCCCAAGCACAGCAGATTGTTGCTCTGGTAAAGATAAGCTTTTACCACAAAAAAATTGCGCGCCACCATTCGAAAGCTGAATAATAACGGGCGAGTTTTTCTTTTTAGCGGCTTCTAATGTCGCATTTATAGATGTTGTACTAACAACATTTACCGCTGGCAATGCATATTGATTAGTACGCGCATGCTCGTATAACGCACTGACTTCGTCGCCAACGATTACGCCGGGCAGTATTGCTGGGGCTAAGTAATTCATTTATGAAATCCTTTCTACTTTAAAGCTTGGATACAAGAATCGGTAATTGCTTGCCAATTTTCTTGCTCAACCCACTCTTTCTTTGCAATCCAAGTACCGCCAACGGCAAATACATTGTTTAAAGAAAGATAGTCCATTTTATTACTTTCGCTAACACCACCTGTAGGACAAAAGCTGACAGCTCTAAATACTGACGATACAGCTGATACAAATGGTGCTCCACCGGCTAACGATGCTGGGAATAATTTTTGTTCTTCAAAACCATATTCAAGCGCCATCAAAATATCACCTGTATTTGACACACCAGGCAGTACAGGCACATTGCACTTAGAAAGTGCTGTAAGTAACGCCGGAGACACTGCAGGAGTTACAATAAAGTCAGAACCCGCTTCAAGGGCTTGCTCTAAAATATCAGTATTAATAACCGTACCCGCACCTACTTTTAGTTCTGGTACTTGAGCTTTAATTGCTTTTAATGCATCTAATGAAGCCTCAGTTCTAAGTACTACTTCCACTAAAGTAAGGCCTGCATTAGCCATAGCTTTGGCTATTTGAACACCTTGCTCAGGTGTGTCAGCTTGAATTATAGGTAGCAGTGTTTGTCCTGACATAAGTTCAGAAAAGCGAGTCATAACCTTGTTCCTTTTTGTAAAATAATGTGGCCGATATATGACGGCCTTTAGACTTTGTTAAATGCCAGCTTCAACCATTGCAAGCTGAAAGATATCTTTTGGAGTAATAGCGCCTGGCTGCTGTATAACAGCACCTGCTGCTTTTGCAGCAAGTTGTACAGCACTTGAAATTGATTTATCAGATAAACGAGCGCCTAAGTAAACACCGTTAAAGGCATCGCCTGCTGATGTAGTATCGACAACATTTTTTACCGGTATAATAGTGTGGCTTTGAAGCGTATCGCCCTCTTTAGTCACTACCGATTCAGGGCCATTTTTAACAACAATTTCTTCAATTTGGTAAGGTTTTAAATACTCAACAACCGCTTCAACGCTATGTACGTCATAAAGTGTTGTTAAATCTTCAACGCCTGGTAAGGTGATATCTGCAAGCGTAAAGGCTAAATGATATTGCTCTTTAGTTTCCTCTACACTATTCCACAAACGTGCTCTGTAGTTAGGGTCAAAAACTATTTTTACCCCAGCATCTTTTAGCTGCTTTACTACTTTCCAAAAATGATCACGTGTACTTTCTTCAATTATTGCTAATGAAATTCCTGAAAAGAAAAACATATCACCTTGGCTAAGCTGCTCAAGTGCATCAGCATCTAAAAAATCAACAACCTTTTTAGCTGCAGAATCATTACGCCAATAAATAAAGCTACGCTCACCATGCTCATCGGTTTCTATGTAATACATGCCGGGTACTTTGGTATCGTGAGCAAATACAAGTTGTGTATTTATATTTTCACTTTCAAAGCGTTCAAGCATTTTTTTACTTAAATTATCTTGACCTAAAGCCGTAACAACCGAAGTAGTAACCTGCGGGAAGCAACGTTTTAAATACACTGCAGAATTATAAACATCGCCTGCAAATGATTGGTGTAGTGTGGCTGCGCTCATAGCTCTAAGCTCAACCATGCATTCACCGATAAAGTAAATATTTTTCATCTTGGAAATTACCCTATGTAGTTAACTGCTATGCACTTATACAAAACATGTTGGCATAGCAGTTATTATCTAGATTATTGAGGCTTTTTAAGAGGTTCTATTTTTGGAATTAAAATCCAAACAGCTGCCATTGCTATAATGGCTAAAGAAGCACCAATAACAAATGCTGGCGTATAGTTACCATCAGCGGTAAGAATAGGCACTAACGATGTAAGGCCTACAGCACCAAGTTTTGCCGCCATACCAGAGAAACCTGACAATGTACCTACTGCTTTTTTACCTAGCAAATCACTTGGTAGTGTTTGCACGTTACCAATTGCAGTTTGAAAACCAAATAATATAACAGCCATAATTAATACCGCTGTCGTTGGTCCGCCTGGATTAGCCATTGCAAGTAACGCAGGTAACATAATTAAACAGCCCAGCGTAATCGTTAACTTACGGGTTTTATCTGTGTTCCAACCGGCTTTAAGTCGATTTTGAGCTAATAAGCCACCAAACCAAGCACCAAACATAGCGCCAACATAAGGTACCCAACCGTATATACCAATAGACTTAACGTCCATGCCGTATACTTCGTTTAGGTAAATAGGAATCCAAAAAACAAATAACCACCAAATAGGGTCAATGGCAGCAGAAGCAATAATTACACCCCAGCTTTGTTTACGAGAAAGTAGCTCGGCAGTTGAAGGGTTATACTCTTCTTCGTCTTCGCCAGTTACATCACCATTATCATCAACACGTCTTTGACCTGTTAAAATATACTCACGTTCTTCTGCTGTAAGCCAAGGATGTGAGCTAGGCGGTGCTTTTACTAAAATTAACCAAGGCACTAACCAAAGAAAACCTAATACACCCACAAAAACAAACACCATTTGCCAGCTAAAGTAGATAGTTAAATAGGCAATTAAAGGTATTGCGATAATACCGCCGATAGCTGCACCTGAGTTAAATATACCCTGTGCTAAAGCTCGCTCTTTGGTAGGAAACCACTCAGCATTACCTTTTGCAGCACCCGGCCAGTTACCCGCTTCTGCCACACCTAAAATAGCGCGAAAAATACTAAGGCTAAGAACACCTTGAGCAAATGCGTGCGCAATGGTAGCTATTGACCAAACACCTATTGATAAAACGAAACCAAAACGTGTGCCTACCCAGTCAAAAATTTTACCAAAGATTGCTTGACCAAATGCATAAGCAAATACAAACACAATTGAAATATTAGCGTATATTTGTTTGCGTTCTAGCGCTGATTCATCAGGAAATAAATCTTCAACAATATCTGGCCAAAGTACACTAAGTGCTTGGCGGTCGATGTAATTGATTATGGTGGCTAACGCAATTAAGGCTATAACCCACCAACGTAATCCTTTAAGTTGCATAATTAATCCTCAAGAAAGTCTTCACGTGGCGGGCTAAAGGTATCAATTAAAATACCACCAGTTGGACAAGTAGCCCCATGATCTGCAAATGGAGGGATTAGACAGCTATCACCTGGTTTTAAAATTTTAGTTACGCCGTCAATATTAAAATGAAATTCACCTTCAACAACATACGTTACTTGAGAATGTCTGTGGGAATGGTTATAACCAATAGCCCCTTTTTCAAACCAAATTTTAACAGCCATTAGTTCTTCGTTATAACCGAGCATTTGACGTTTTAGACCGTTTCCTAAATCTTCAATTTCGGTTTCGTTACCAAATGAAAAGTTTGCGCTTTGCTTTTGCATCCTATTTACTCCTGATTATTGTTCATCATATAAACGCCTAATCGGCCATTTAAAGTGAACTCTTTATTTTGATAATTGAATTTATTTTTAGCTAAGGTTGGTGCTTTATTAATAGCCACTAAATATGACTTGCCTTTAATATCAAGTTCAACAAGTGTTAAATCGCCATGCTGACTATACTCCAGCCCTGTAACACGACTAACAGCTTCTAACGTATATTCTTTACTTGGGTTGTACTCACCATGAGGCTCTAATACAGATATAAATTTATGATGCTTTTGACCCTCAACACGACGAATAAAACCGTTTTCGTTGCGTAAATTAAAATCAGGGTCGTTTGCGCCTATTTGAGTAAACAAGAAAGACTCATCACCTTTAACTAAACTCGTTTGCGTATAAAAGCGACCATTTTCGTTTAACCACGTTACTTTAGCTAAACCACTTTGAGGTTGCGCTTGAGCTTTAAGCCATAGATGCTGGTAGCCATTTTTAGTACCTAATGCAGCGAGTTGTGTAGCATTCGCTTTTAACTCAAAGCTGGTATCGATAAGCTGACCTTTATAATGCAAGGGCAAATCAAGCTGATGCGCTTTATTTGATGCAACATCAAATATATCAAGTGCAACTGTGCTTTGTAGTTCAGGTAAGTTAATAAGTGCAAGCGTGCGCTCAAGATCTACGCCTTTATAAGCTGTGCTTATTTCTCCGCTTGAAACCGTGCCATATTTATTTGTTTCGAAAAAGTTAAGTGTAGGATAGTTACTATTTCCTACTTCAACATTTGCATTAAAATGCGTTGTTTCGTCAACAACAACAGTGTTGTGCGCAACTGTGTGTTTAGCGTAAGTTTCGTTTTCAGGTAAATAACGACCGCCGTATTTAGCTTCTACATTTAAAAAACGTGCTGCGCCATAATCAGATACAATTTCATTTCCGTGGTCGTAAAACTGCCATGTAAGTTTATCAAAATGACCATGACCTAAACCTTGTGCAGCAGGTTTAAATAACAGTGCTTGATCGCCACCTACTTCTGTTCTCATTACAACTAGAGCACCTTGTTTACCGTCATTACCATCGCCGAAGGCAACAGATTTAAACGAATAAGGTTTTGCCATGTTGTTATCAAGTGCTTGAGCTACTTTTAGTCCATCACCAGAGAGAATTATTTGGTCTTGTTGCTTAGCAATATTTAAATAACCCGCATCGTTGGTTAAACCATACGCTGCCGTTA
The DNA here is from genome assembly GCF_000239855.1 of Pseudoalteromonas sp. BSi20652. Taxonomy (GTDB): domain Bacteria; phylum Pseudomonadota; class Gammaproteobacteria; order Enterobacterales; family Alteromonadaceae; genus Pseudoalteromonas. The sequence continues at coordinate 13,973 of NZ_BADT01000159.1, forward strand.
CACCATTAACTAACTCAATGGTATCGATACCTTTACTTTTTATTGCATCGTTAATTGGGAAAAACAAACCGTTGTAGCTAAGTTGAATCGTCGTATCAATCGCTTTTAATAATATGCCATCGCGATATTCAAAGATTTTTCGTTGTGGTTCGTTGTTTTCAATCGCTTTAGCAAACGTTACAAAGGGTAATAGTGCAAAGCGTTGATAGTAAGGACCTTCGTTATAGTAACCTTGTGGTGAAAACAGCATCTCTAGCTGCTTAATAAAGCCACCTTTACCCGACTTTTCTAAATCGTATAATGATTTTTCTACCCACTCAGGTTCACCTAATACATACCCTGCCATGCCAACACCCGCTGTTGCCCATGTTCCATGGTTATGTACTTTATTAAATGTAGAGGGTTGGCCTACTGATGTGAACAGCGAAACAGGGCGTAGTAAGTCATCCTCTATTGTTTTAATGTTATCGGCATTTAACGAGTCATGAATTAGATCATAAGCTTGTATTGTGTACACAAGCCACATTGCTTCATTTAGGCTTTGCCAAAAAAACTTACCTGGATTTTGCGAGTCCATTTTACGTTTTGGGTGCAGACCAAGCGTTGGGTATAATTTTGCGTACTCAAGCAACATATCACGTACATAGTTTGCGTATTTATCATCTTGGCTTAATTGATAAATAATGCCCGCGTTGTACATAAGTTGGTAATTCTTCTTATGACGCTCGTGCGTATAACCACCACCGCCATCTTTTGGAACGGGTACAGTTATAGGCTGTGCAATTTGTTCATCTACTTGCGCTTTTAGCGATTCAAACGCAGTAGCAAACTTTTTGCTACCGTTGCTACTAATTGCTTGGCGCATTTGCTTAACATCATCAGTAGTAATCACTAAGTTTGGGTGCGCTGCATGCGCACCCAATGATGTAAGTAATGTAATTGCAGCTACAGCAGCTATTTTAAAATGTGTTTGGCACTTTAATAGGTACATAGTCTTTACCCTGCCTTATTCAAAATGTTGTTGTTTTTTAGTACTGCCGTATGCGGGCCTTTAACTCTTAGTTCTTTAACACTTGGTGCTTTAGTTGCATCAAATTTATTGTCTGAGATTTCAGTTTTAGGCTCGCCTACGGTATGTTCTACAACAATGGGAGCAGATTTAACAAATTTATTATCTTTGATATTAGTAACCTGAACACCGTGAACATAAATGCTCGCTTGCTCTTTGTTACGCTTACCAAGGCCAACGTTATTAAGCGTGTTATTCGTCATTTCAAAATGGGGGCCAAATGTACTTTCATCAGTACCACCACGGTAAAGCTTAAGTACACCGCCTTGTACATCGTTAAATGTATTATTATTTACAATAACGTATTCCGCGTTATAAACACCTAAGTCTTCAATCTCAGTATTTAGACGTAAAATGTCACCTGTTACTGTATTAAAAGTATTTCCTGTAAGAATAATTTCATCTGCCATTGCACCTTTACCAGTGATAAAGAAATGGAATGAATGATTAATATCTAAAGCATTTAACTCTGAGTTAGTCATTACAAAGCGGTAATTATCAACCATGCCCCACTTTTGGGTACGAACGATGCTGTTACCACTCGCATCAGGCGCATTTTCACCTGAAATCGATAGACCATCTAGTTTTAAGCTACCGCCATCATGTATTTCAAATAATGTAGAGCGTTGAAAAGTAAGTTTAGACTTTCCGCTTTGCTTCGCTTTAATTGTCAACGTTTTATCAATTTTAACCAGTTTAGAAACATCATACTGTCCAGGCGCTAGTTCTAGAACATCGCCCGACTCTGCATTATCAATAGCGTCTAGTAATGCACTTACATCAGCTTTAACAGAATGTGTTTTACCAGAATCAAAATCAATTAAAGCAGGTACTTTTGCATACCAGCTAACACCGGTATCTTCTTTTTTAAGTACTTTTAAATCGCGCTTTGCACCTACATTTAAACTTTTAGATGTTGGGTAAAGTAGGCCATTACTTGCCTTTTTAAGCGTGATTTTTTCTTTTTTTACACCGTACGTTAGCTCCGGAAGCACTTTAGTATCAGCAATGTTGTTACTTAGTACTAGCCCGCTTACATCATCAAATGTTGTAAATGGCTGTTCACCATCTTGATTTATGATTAAGTTGTTTTTCATTACGCTATCTTTAGGTGCAGCGCTACGCTCAGCATCGCTACCTGCGGCAAGTTGAATATGACGCACATTTATAAATGTGTTGTTTTCAATTGTCGCATTTTCAACTTGGTGATAACGATTGATAGATGAATTTGGTACACCATTCATTACAGTAAAACCACTACCAAAACGATACCCTGTTAGTCCTTGTAGGTAGTTATTTCTAACAATTTGGTCTTTATTGATAACGCGAATACCACCGGTGTGGTCAACACCATTACCAATGAAAATATTTTCTTCTATGAGGTTACCATTACCGTGGCGCAACGTTAATGTACCGCGCGCTTCATAAAATACGTTATTACGAAGGATGTTTTTACCTGACTTAACCGAAATAATTTCTACTTCGCCATTGGTGCGTTCGAAATAGTTATTTTCTACCAAGGTATGTGAATTTGTTAATGAATAATGGCTGGTGCCAATACGTAGGGTTTCACCACCGTTCGAACCAAAAGTAGGACGATATCCAAAATAGTTGTTGTCTATACTGTGATAGTTTTCCTGACTTGCTTGAGTGTTTAAACGAACAGCAACTGTCACACCTTTATTTCGTTTGCCAACTAAATGACTATGATCAAAGCGGTTATGTTGTCCATATAATGCAACCCAATAATCAGACTCGCGTTTGTCTGGATTACTGTAATTATCGATTACTGTTTGAGTAACTCGAGAATTGTAGGCTAATTCATTTTTATTTTTACGAAACTCTATTACAGCAGAGCTCGGTGTGTAACCGTTTTTGAATACTAAACCTGAGGCTTCAAGGTATTTTCCTGCAAGTCTTAGGTTCGATTGACCAGATAAAATTACTTTACCGTTAGTTTCAGCGGTCAATAAAATAGGAGAGTTTTTTGTACCTTGGCCTTCAAGTAGAATTTCGAAGTCAGACCAAGTACCATTTTTAAGTACTACTTTGTCGCCAGCAACTAGATTAGCTGCGATATCATTAAAAGCTTGTTTACTTTCTACAAAATAATCTTTGGCCGCTATTTGTGTGGATATGCAACCGATGAGAACTAGACTAAGCTTTATTGTATTAATCAAACGCATAGTTAACTCTTTTCGTTGTGACTGAAAGTAGTGCTTCATCAGAATTTAAAAAAGCTGACATTGCACAAAGACTTTAGTCAATTGGTGTCATGTGTGTTAAAGCGCCTTAAGCTTAAAGCTTAAAGCGCTCAATAAGGTCGAGAAGTATTACTTTTCTAGCTTTTTGAAGTAATCAAAAATTTCAGGAACGTTACCTTGACCCATACCAGCGTCAAACGCTGCTTGTAGGTTAGCTGATGAACCTTCAGCGATTTTTGATTCAGTACCTAGGTCTTCTACCATTTGTAGGAAGTAGCCTAAATCTTTATTTGCATTAGCAATCGAGAAACCAAGGTCGCTAACATTATCAACTGCATAGTTTTTACAAAATTGCATAAACGGTGAATTAGATGGACCAGTCGACATGATGTCAAAAAGTTGTTGACGGTCAACACCAGCAAGCTCTGCAACTGCAAATGCTTGTGACATAGCACATACTGTAGTCATACCCATGAAGTTGTTGATAAGCTTAGTTGTATGACCTGCACCTAGCTCGCCTAGATGGAAAACGTTTTCACCTTGATCTTCCAGTACTGGTTTAACTTTATTGAATGTAGCAATATCGCCTGCAGCCATAATATTTAAAAGGCCGTCTTTAGCATGCGCTGGTGTACGACCAAGAGGAGCATCGATCATGCCTGCGCCTTTAGCGGCTAAATCAGCACCAATCTTTTTAGTAGATGATGGAATAGAAGTACCAAAATCAACTAACACCGCACCTTCTTTAATACCCGCTAAGATACCGTCTTCTGCGTAAATGATTTTTTCTACAACGGCAGATGTTGTAAGACAAAACATAACAATATCTGAACCTTCAGCTAGCTCTTTAGCAGTGCTTGCTGTTTTTGCGCCTCTGGCAACACATGCTGCAACCGCATCTTTGCTAAGGTCCATAACAATTAGCTCATAGCCTTTGTTTTGTAAATTTTCGGCCATATTGCCGCCCATTAAGCCTAAGCCGATGAAACCGATGACAGGTTTTGACATGAATAACTCCTAAATATGTGGCGCATATTTTTATTAGTATGAGTAAATATTACTCTATAAATATGCAGTGTCTTATGTTTCGATTTTGAAGAGCAGCTATAAGCCTAAATTATTTGTATATTCGTAGTTAAAACTACTAAATTCAGCCAAGTAAATTGGAATATCTATTTAACTAAATCACTAACTAATTATATACAAACAAACTAACTCAAAACTTAACTCTGATTATTTACCAATGTGTTGTGGCAGTCCAAACTTAGCAGCTTACCAATTGGTATGCAAAAACTGTATTACCATACGCGCTTTTTGTCAACCAATAAGTTAACCAAGCAAAATGTTACCATCTTAAAAATCAATCCAAAAATAAAAATAAGAAATTAAAAATCAACAACTTATAAATATAGAACAGGCTAAGCCAATGAACGATTTTTGTGAAATATTTAGTATCAAATTCAAGTCCAACAGGTTGACCAATAATTAATAGAATTTGAACTAATTGCTCTATGCTTTGTAAGTAACGGTTTTTAATTGGTAACTTAAGATTAATAATATTGGTAATTTAATTCAGTAGATAAAGTACTTTTTTTACTTAATATATCAAACATGTACTTTTTTATATGGCATAAGTAAACATTTCACCTAAGCACGAGGGTTGTAATTAACTCACATTGCCTACACTTATGGTAGATACACATTAAAATCACAAAATATTGATTTAGAGTTACACACTAGATAATCAAATAAGTTTAATGTAATTTAAAAAAAGAAAGGAACCTAAAATGCGTTTATTACATACCATGCTGCGTGTAGCGGATTTAGACAAGTCAATTGCTTTTTATACAGAAGTACTAGGTATGAAAGAATTGCGTAGATCTCAAAACAGTGAATACAGGTACACTCTTGCCTTTGTTGGTTACGGCGATGAGGTAGATAATACGGTACTAGAACTAACCTATAACTGGGATGAGGATAGCTACGACCTGGGTAATGCATATGGTCATATTGCTATTGAGTTTGATGATATTTACAAAACATGTGCTGACATTAAAGCTGCCGGTGGCAATGTAAGCCGTGAGCCTGGGCCTGTAAAAGGCGGTATTACTGAGATCGCCTTTGTAAAAGACCCAGATGGCTATGCAATTGAGCTAATTCAGAAAAAAGCAAATATTAGTAAATTTTAAATTACTTAATAACTAATTCAAGTAATAACAATTTGCTTAATACCAATCTGCTTATATATGGGGTCTATTTAACGTTAAGAAAATTACGCTAGAACTAGGCAAAAATTTTTGTATCTAGTTGTTCTAAATAAAAAATTTTTAACGACGTTATAGTGCAATTTAATTCGTTAAATTGATCAAAGATTTATGCTGGTTGGTATAACTATGCAGGAATTTAATTTTATAAATTGTTCAAATACTTATGCAAATTGGTATTAAATAAAAGGTGCTTATGAGCACCTTTTTAACGCAACTGACTATCTTTACTACCACGTCTATTAAACGATTTTGCGCTAGTACCATTACCTTCTATTGCTGCTTGGCATACAACACAATAACGCACTCCAGGTAACGCGAGCCTTCGTGCTTGTGGGATTTTCTCATCGCACTCATCACATAGCTCTGCACTTGCGCCAGATATTAAATTGCTTCTTGCATACTGTACGGCGTCGTCAACACTCGCATCAATTTGATCTTGAATTGCACCGTCTCGTGCCCATCCACTTGCCATAAATCCTCCTAATAAAGTTGGATGTTTAATTCATGCTACCAAATTGAATCTTTATAAGTACTGAATAATAAAGCTAGGAATGGGGTGTTATTTGAAGGCTTAAACTATAAAATTATATTTTATATCTAAATAAAGGCGCTGTAGTTGCTCCTTGTAATCTACTTTCAAAAAGATCTACACTCTAAAATCAGGCAAAAAAAAGCAGCTAAAAAAGCTGCTTTGTAATTCTAATTATTTATTTAAATATTAAAGGCTGTAATCAACAACCTTCATACCTAATTTTTCAAGCTCTGGGCGAAGTGTTTTAGCATCACCCACTACTAAATAAATCATGTCTTTAGTATTTAAGTGTTTTTTAGCTAAGGCGTTAACTTCTTCTTTGCTAATATTGCTAACAATCTCATTTTTTTCTTTTACAAAGCTAGGTTTTAAATCGAACTCTAATATTTGTGCTAAAAAGCCAAGTTTTGCATTAGGCGTTTCGTATTTAAGCGCATCTTTTTGATTTATAGCTTTACGCATAAACATAAGCTCTTCATCAGTGACACCGTTTTGAGCATAGTTATTAAGCTCATTAGTAAACTCTGTAATAGACGCTGCAGTAGAGTCGGCTCTCACCGCTGCAGAAGCTGTAAAGCCACCTGATGTTTTATCACCCCAAAAACGAGAGCGAGCACCGTAAGTGTAGCCTTTATCTTCTCGTAAATTTAGATTGATACGGCTGTTAAACGTGCCACCAAGTGCAAAGTTCATTAAGTTAGCTTTAAAAAACTCACCTGTAATGTCTTCAACCATATCGCGTTTACCTATACGAATTTCTGATTGAGGAGCGTCTGGTTTATCAACCAAATAAATTACATTAGTTTCTACTTTAGGTTCACTGAAATCAACGGCAACTGGGCTCGATTTACCTTGCCAGTTTGTAAGTGTAGCTTTAACTTTTGGTTCAATTATTGACTCTTTTAAATCAGAAACAATAATGACTTGAGCGCCCTCTGGTTTAAAGTTTGCGTTATAAAAAGCTTTAACGTCAGCAAGTGTAATAGCCTCTATACTATTAAGCGTTCCAGTACTTGGAAGTGCAGCTATATTGTCGCCATATAGTAATTTGCTGTATGTATTAGACGCTAAGTACCCTGCATCTTTCATCGAATGTTGAATATTTTGAATGATTTGCTTTTTATTACGCTCAAAATCATCGGCATTAAATGCTGGTTTAAATAACTTTTCTTCAACAAGCTTTAGCGTTGCATCTACATTTTTGGTTAAGCTAGAAACATACACATTTGTATGTGTTTTATCTGAGTAGATACTTACCTGGCTCCCTAGTTTTTCAAGCGCGTTACTCATTTGCTCTGTCGTGTAGTTTTGCGTTGACTCGTTCATTAACGATGCAGTCATTGACGATAAACCCACTTTACTAGCTTGCTCATTATACAAGCCACCCGGAACTTTAATGAAAATAGCGGTAGTTGGCGTTTCTGTACTTTGAGTACCTAATATTTTAATACCGTTTTCGGTCTTAGTTTGCCAAAGAGTAGGAACATCAACAGCAGGATTTGCACCGGCCTCTGGATGTACACTTCGATCAAATGTATCAACAGCTCTTCGTGCCACTAAATCATCAGCTGAAGTTGTAGATGGACCTCCAAAATCATGCGCTTTAGGTGTAAAGTTGTCTGGGGCAGCTATAAGTTGAGTTTGGCCTTCTGGCACAACACTCATAATAACGGCAGATTTACCTTTGATATACTGATTAAAAACACGCATAACATCAGCTTTTGTGACTTTGTTATAACGTGTTATCTCATCTTTAGCTGAGTTTGGATTGCCTGTAAACGTTTCTGATGCGGCTAATTGAGAGACTTTTCCTGATACGCTTTGCAGACCAAAAATTGCACCCGATTCTATTTTAGCTTTTACTTTATCTAAATCATCTTGTGTAACACCACGCTCTTCAAATTCAACAAATGAATCACGAATGATTTTTTCCATATCAGCTAACGTTTTCCCTGCTGTAGGATTTGGTAAAGCATAAAGACTAATTGAACACGCTAACTCTTGGCATGGATGATTTGCACTTGCTTGAACAGCAAGTTGAGTTTTAACTAAGTTTTTGTATAGTAGTGAATTATTACCACCACCTAATATCTCAGCAAGTATATCAAGAGGTGCTTCATCTTCAGAGCGAGCGTAAGTCGTTGGGAAACTCATACTTAATAAAGGTAAATGTACCTTATCTTCCATTGAAATATATCTATCGGCATCTAGTGTTACCGCTGTTTTTTCAACTTTAGGGATTGCAGGGCCTTTTGGAATTGGTGCAAAGTATTTAGTAACTAATGGCAGTATTTCATTAGCGTTGATATCGCCACCAATAGTAAGCGTTGCATTATTAGGACCATACCACTTTAAAAAGAATGCTTTTAAATCATTTACATTTACGCGATTAAGATCGTCCATAAAACCAATTACAGGCCATGAATATGGATGACCATCTGGGTACATTGCTTGAGCAACACGTTCACCTAAACGACCATAGGGACGATTATCAACGCGTTGGCCGCGCTCATTTTTTACTGTTTCGCGTTGCACTTCAAATTTTTCTTGAGTTACAGCATCTAGCAAAAAGCCCATTCGATCAGCTTCTAGCCACAACATCTTTTCTAATTGATTTACAGGTACTGTTTCAAAATAATTCGTTCTATCAGAGTTAGTAGTACCATTTAAAGTACCGCCCGCTTCAGAGATTATTTTAAAATGCTCTTCATCAGCAACGTTTTCTGAGCCTTGAAACATCATATGCTCAAAAAAGTGAGCAAAGCCTGATTTACCCAACTCTTCGCGAGCAGAACCAACGTGGTATGTTACATCTACGTGTACTAAGGGATCTGAGTGATCCTCATGCACAATTACAGTTAAACCGTTATTTAGTTTATATTTTTTATACGGTATGTTGATTTCACCTGCATTAGATTTCACTGATTCAATAAGTGTAACGCCAGGAATAGATGTTTCTGTAACAATCTTTTTATCAACAGCTTGAGTTGAGCTATTGCATGCAGCTAACCCTGATGCAAGTAAAACAGCAAGTGCAATTTTTGTGAGTTTCATTTTTTAGTCCATATTTAAATTAACTCAACTAGTTTAAAGACTAATTAAAAGTACAACAAGGAATATGGAGCGATTATGGGTTTGGTTCTGTAACAAAGTGTAAATAGATTGATATAAGAATGAAGCTTGTAATGAGGGTATTATTTTGTGGTTTTATTCTAATAACACTGCACTTCTCTATCTAAGTAGTAAATGACATAGCAAAGAGATTGATATTCTTGATGACATCGTGCATATAGAATGTTATGTAACACTGCTTTATACAATGCTTAAAATATTAAGTGGCGTCCCCAAGGGGATTCGAACCCCTGTTACCGCCGTGAAAGGGCGGTGTCCTAGGCCTCTAGACGATGGGGACACATAAATGTGTCACTAGGACAACTGAATTTTTAGACTCGTTTCAGGCGAGCTTTCTTAATAACACTTCACTTCCCTATTAAAAATAAGTAAGTGGCGTCCCCAAGAGATTAGTACTATTGATAACGTCGTACATAGAGAGTGCGGTGTCACACTGCTTTACACAATACTTAAAATAGTA
>NZ_BADT01000158.1 GCF_000239855.1 Pseudoalteromonas sp. BSi20652
TGCTCTTTAAAAATTTGGAAAAGCTGATAATAAAATTCTGATGAATACACTGTATTTATCAAGAGTTTTCAAAAGTAAAAAAAGAATGGTAGCAGTACCATTCAGTGCCATTTAGTTAACTCTTTGAGTTGATTGATTGGTATCTACTTTAGTATTCAATATTGACTTCTGGCGAAGTTAAACTGTCACAAAACAAAGACCCGTTTGGGTTGTATGGTTAAGTGACTAAGCGTACACGGTGGATGCCTTGGCAGTTGGAGGCGATGAAGGACGTATTAACTTGCGATAAGCCTAGTCAAGCTAGTAAAAAGCACTTGAGACTAGGATTTCCGAATGGGGAAACCCACCTGCTTGCAGGTATCGTTAACTGAATACATAGGTTAACGAGGCGAACGCGGAGAACTGAAACATCTAAGTACCCGTAGGAAAAGAAATCAACCGAGATTCCGAAAGTAGCGGCGAGCGAAATCGGAACAGCCCTTAAGCTTATTATGTGTTAATGGAAGGCTGCTGGAAAGCGCCACGATACAGGGTGATAGTCCCGTACATGAAAAGACATTTTAAGTGAAATCGAGTAGGTCGGAGCACGTGAAACTTTGACTGAATATAGGTGGACCATCATCTAAGGCTAAATACTCCCAACTGACCGATAGTGAACCAGTACCGTGAGGGAAAGGCGAAAAGAACCCCTGTGAGGGGAGTGAAATAGAACCTGAAACCGTGTACGTACAAGCAGTAGGAGCCCACTTGTTGGGTGACTGCGTACCTTTTGTATAATGGGTCAGCGACTTATATTTTGTAGCGAGGTTAACCGAATAGGGTAGCCGTAGGGAAACCGAGTCTTAACTGGGCGACTAGTTGCAAGGTATAGACCCGAAACCCGGTGATCTAGCCATGGGCAGGTTGAAGGTTGAGTAACATCAACTGGAGGACCGAACCCACTAACGTTGAAAAGTTAGGGGATGACCTGTGGCTAGGAGTGAAAGGCTAATCAAACCGGGAGATAGCTGGTTCTCCCCGAAATCTATTTAGGTAGAGCCTCGGACGAATACTTACGGGGGTAGAGCACTGTTAAGGCTAGGGGGTCATCCCGACTTACCAACCCTTTGCAAACTCCGAATACCGTAAAGTAATATCCGGGAGACACACGGCGGGTGCTAACGTCCGTCGTGAAGAGGGAAACAACCCAGACCGCCAGCTAAGGTCCCAAAGTCATAGTTAAGTGGGAAACGATGTGGAAAGGCCCAGACAGCCAGGAGGTTGGCTTAGAAGCAGCCATCCTTTAAAGAAAGCGTAATAGCTCACTGGTCGAGTCGGTCTGCGCGGAAGATGTAACGGGGCTAAACTATGCACCGAAGCTGCGGATTCAGAATTTATTCTGAGTGGTAGGGGAGCGTTCTGTAAGCCGTTGAAGGTGTACCGGGAGGTATGCTGGAGGTATCAGAAGTGCGAATGCTGACATGAGTAACGATAATGGGAGTGAAAAACTCCCACGCCGGAAGACCAAGGGTTCCTATCCCATGTTAATCAGGGTAGGGTAAGTCGACCCCTAAGGCGAGGCCGAAAGGCGTAGTCGATGGGAAACAGATTAATATTTCTGTACTCGATATAATTGCGATGGGGGGACGGAGCAGGCTAAGCAAGCATAGCGTTGGTAGTCTATGTGAAAGTGAGTAGGGCGTTTGTTTAGGTAAATCCGGACAGACATTAAACCTGAGACACGAGACGAGTCACTACGGTGATGAAGTTGCTGATGCCATACTTCCAGGAAAAGCCTCTAAGCTTCAGATTATATGGAATCGTACCCCAAACCGACACAGGTGGTCAGGTAGAGAATACTAAGGCGCTTGAGAGAACTCGGGTGAAGGAACTAGGCAAAATCGTACCGTAACTTCGGGAGAAGGTACGCTCCTATCTGTGATGAGACTTGCTCTCTAAGCGGACGGGAGCCGCAGTGACCAGGTGGCTGGGACTGTTTATTAAAAACACAGCACTGTGCAAAATCGCAAGATGACGTATACGGTGTGACACCTGCCCGGTGCCGGAAGGTTAATTGATGGGGTTATCCTTAGGGAGAAGCTCTTGATCGAAGCCCCGGTAAACGGCGGCCGTAACTATAACGGTCCTAAGGTAGCGAAATTCCTTGTCGGGTAAGTTCCGACCTGCACGAATGGTGTAACCATGGCCACGCTGTCTCCACCCGAGACTCAGTGAAATTGAAATCGCAGTGAAGATGCTGTGTACCCGCGGCTAGACGGAAAGACCCCGTGAACCTTTACTACAGCTTGGCACTGAACATTGAACCTACATGTGTAGGATAGGTGGGAGACTTTGAAGCAGCGACGCTAGTTGTTGTGGAGTCAACCTTGAAATACCACCCTTGTAGTTTTGATGTTCTAACGTTGGCCCCTGAATCGGGGTTACGGACAGTGCCTGGTGGGTAGTTTGACTGGGGCGGTCTCCTCCTAAAGAGTAACGGAGGAGCACGAAGGTTGGCTAAGTACGGTCGGACATCGTACGGTTAGTGTAATGGTAGAAGCCAGCTTAACTGCGAGACAGACACGTCGAGCAGGTACGAAAGTAGGTCATAGTGATCCGGTGGTTCTGAATGGAAGGGCCATCGCTCAACGGATAAAAGGTACTCCGGGGATAACAGGCTGATACCGCCCAAGAGTTCATATCGACGGCGGTGTTTGGCACCTCGATGTCGGCTCATCACATCCTGGGGCTGAAGTCGGTCCCAAGGGTATGGCTGTTCGCCATTTAAAGTGGTACGCGAGCTGGGTTTAGAACGTCGTGAGACAGTTCGGTCCCTATCTGCCGTGGGCGTTTGAGAATTGAGAGGGGTTGCTCCTAGTACGAGAGGACCGGAGTGAACGAACCGCTGGTGTTCGGGTTGTCATGCCAATGGCATTGCCCGGTAGCTACGTTCGGAACTGATAAGCGCTGAAAGCATCTAAGCGCGAAGCAGGCCTCGAGATGAGTTCTCACTAGACTTTTAAAGTCTCTGAAGGGCCGTTGAAGACTACAACGTTGATAGGCAAGATGTGGAAGTGGTGTGAGCCATTAAGCTAACTTGTACTAATTACCCGTGAGGCTTAACCATACAACGCCAAACGCGTTTTATGCGACAGTTTAGACAGAAGTTAATATGACTAAAGTAGATATTACTTAGAAAGACTTAAAAAATATTATCAGCTATTTTCCAAATTCA
>NZ_BADT01000157.1 GCF_000239855.1 Pseudoalteromonas sp. BSi20652
AAGTTACTTATGTTCTTTTTTATTTATTTTTTTTCATCACATAACAAATTATTGATTTAGTTTTTCTTTCGCTTCTTTTACTTTTTCAAAATCTAAACCAAGTTCGTCAGTCGCTTCTTTAATAAGGTGCGGTTGAGTCATTACTACTGCCATTAGTTGCTGTAGTTTTTCTGGCGGAATACCAAGCTCTTGAACAAGCGCCATTGCCATCATTGGGTTTTGAGTAAACGCTTCAAACAATGCTTTTACTTTTTCGTCGCTTACATTGTGCTCTTTAAGTATTGCTAGTATTGGATTCATTATTAAACCTTAAGTGTTTTTTATAGGGCTTAGTATATGGGCTAAACCCTAAAATTAAAGAGTTACCCTACAAGTAAAACCACTTTTCCTGCGTTTTCATTACGCTCTAAAATAGCATGGGCTTCGTTTGCGTCGCTCCAAGGCAATGTTTTATACAGGTTAAAGTCGTACTTTTTAGTGGCAATATCATTGTAAAAACGCGCTACAAAGTCGTCGCGCACCTGGCGTTTAAACTCAATACTACGATTTCTAAGCGTTGAGGCATGAAACGAAATACGCTTTTGTAAAAGCGCGGCAAAATCAACCTCTGCAAAACGTCCATCTAAAAATGCAAGCATCACAATTTGGCAATCCATGGCTGCAATAGCGGCATTTTTATTTAAGTAACTACCCGAAACAGGATCTACAATTGCATTTGCTGTTAACTCATTTGCTTTCATATATTCTACAAAGTCGGTGGTTTTGTAGTTAATTGCATGATCGGCACCGAGTTCTTTTGCGTGTTGGCATTTTTCGTCAGTACCTGCGGTAATAACAACGGTAGCACCTGCGCTTTTAGCCATTTGAATTGCTGCACCGCCCACACCACTAGCACCTGCATGAATAAGCGCTGTTTGCCCTTTTTGCAATTTACCAAGCTCAAATAACGCGCCAAATGCTGTTAGGTACACTTCGCTTATTGCAGCGCCTTCAGCCATTGTTACATCATCGGGTAATTCCATAAGCTGCTTTGCATCAACGGCTACATATTCACTGTAAGCGCCGCCTGAGCACAACGTAAAAATACGTTTGTTTAGCCAAGTGTTATCTACATCTTTACCGAGCTCGGTGACTGTACCCGCACATTCTAAACCTAAAATAGGGCTATCTCCCGCAGGGGCCGGGTACTTACCTTGGCGCTGCATGCTGTCTGCACGGTTTACACCTATTGCTGCAACTTTAACAAGTACTTCATGGCTCTTTAAAACCGGTTTTTCGGTTTCACTAAATGCAAGATTACCATCTTCATGAGAAATATATTTCATTGTTGCTCCAAGTTTAAAAACTGTAATAACATATAGATGGGGATGAACACAGATTCAAACAACCTCAAAAGCGCCAACTTTGTTTGTAAGGATAAACATCGGGTAGATAACCATTATGTACTTGTTGCTGACAACCTTGCCAAAACGTCGCTAAAAACAAGTTACTGTGCTTATTATTAAAATAATTAAACGCAATCTCGTTGGCGCTAAAAAACACCTT
>NZ_BADT01000156.1 GCF_000239855.1 Pseudoalteromonas sp. BSi20652
CCACCGTCCGCTTATGGCACTGAGCTGTCATTGATATTAACTATCAACTCAGCTCTTTTATCGCTCTACTTATCCCATCTAAGCTCAGCGCATACATGCGATTGTTCATTAGCTCTTTTATAAAGCCAATTGATTGATAGTACGGCCAGTGTTCAACGGGTTGTGGGTTGAGCCAAGCGACTTTATCAAAGTGGTTGGTGACACGTGATAACCAGGCACTGCCAGGCTCTTCATTGTAGTGTTCTACCGAGCCGCCCGCATAAGCTATTTCGTAAGGTCCCATAGTGGCGTCACCCACAAATATTACTTTATAATCGCTGGTAAATTTATTAATCAGCGTCATGGTGTCAATCACGTTTGAATGGCGGCGCGCGTTGTCTTGCCAAACGTGCTCGTATAAACAGTTATGAAAGTAGTAAAACTCTAGGTGTTTAAATTCGCTGTGGGCGGCGCTAAATAGCTCTTCGCAAGTATGAATGTAGTCATCCATTGAGCCGCCAATATCAAACAACATGAGTACCTTTACGGCGTTGTGGCGCTCGGGTGCCATTTTTACATCAAGCATGCCGCCTTGCTTTGCGGTAGCGCGAATAGTCTCGTTTAAATCTAGTGTGTCGCTTGCGCCAGTGCGGGCAAACTTACGTAACTTTTTAAGGGCGAGTTTAATTGTGCGCGAGCCAATTTCTCTGTCGGTGTCGAGGTTTTTGTATTCTCGTTTATCCCACACTTTTACCGCTTGGCGGTTACGGTTGCCGTCTTGCCCTATACGCACGCCTTCTGGGTTATAGCCGTACGCACCAAAAGGTGATGTACCGCCAGTGCCCACCCATTTATTGCCGCCTGCGTGTCGTTTTTGTTGTTCTTCTAAACGCTCTTTTAGGGTTTTCATAAGCTCGTCGAGTCCGCCCATGGCTTTTAGTTGGGCTTTTTCTTCATCACTTAGGTTTTTTTCGAATTCTTTACGTAGCCAATCTTCAGGTAAGTTGTGCTGTTGCTTTAAACTCTCGAGCAAATCAAGGTCAGCAATACCGCTAAAGTAGTCGCTAAAGGCTTTGTCGAAGCGATCAAAGTGCGTTTCGTCTTTTACCATTATGGTGCGTGCTAAATGGTAAAAAGCGTCTATGTCGGCAAATATAACGCCTTTTTTTAAGGCGTTAATTAAGTCGAGTAACTCGCGCAGGCTTACAGGTAGGCGGTATTCACGGAGTTTGAAGAAAAATGCAATCAACATATAAGGGCCTGTTTATCTTTCGAGGTTAAATTTGCAGCAGTGTGTTTGGTATTTAGGCAAGGCAGAGCCTATGTAGTGTGGTTATTCCCCATAAATAGGCGATAACACAGCATAAATACCAAACACGCGCTGCCTGAAGGTTCGTCCTAGGGACGATTAACTCTTTGTTGCTCGGCTTTTACTTAGCCCACTAGGTTACAAACCTCGCGCCACGATTAAATCGTCCCTAGTTAGAACAAATTTAATCCTGAAAGGTCAACAGGCCCTAGCGACGGCTCATAAAGGCAAGCTTTTCGATTAGGCTGATGTCTTGCTCATTTTTAAGTAATGCGCCAAACATGGGCATTAAACCGCCTTTTTTAGCTTTATCGTGCAGTGTTTTAGCGTCTATGTCTTCAGCCATTAAAAGCTTTAGCCAGTCGAGTAATTCGCTCGTGGATGGCTTCTTTTTAAGGCCGTTGGCTTCGCGCAAGTTAAAAAACACCTCAAGTGCTTGGCGTACTAAATCCTGTTTAACGTGAGGGTAGTGCACGTCAATAATTTGCTGCATTTCGTCGCTGCTAGGAAAATCAATATAATGAAAAAAGCAGCGGCGTAAAAAGGCGTCCGGCAATTCTTTTTCGTTATTTGATGTGATGATCACTATAGGACGCTCTTTTGCGACAATGCGTTCGTTAGTCTCATAAACATGAAACTCCATTTTATCAAGCTCAAGTAGTAAGTCGTTTGGGAACTCGATGTCGGCTTTATCTATTTCATCAATTAAAAGCACTGGGCGCTTACCGTTAAGCTCTGCATGCGTAAATGCTTGCCACAGCTTACCTTTAACGATGTAGTTGCCAATATTGTGTACGCGCTCGTCACCTAGTTGGCTGTCGCGCAGGCGCGACACTGCATCGTATTCGTATAAACCTTGCTGCGCTTTAGTGGTCGATTTTATATGCCACTGAATAAGCGTGGTATCTAAGCTTTTAGCCAACTCCTCAGCCAGCATAGTTTTACCTGTGCCGGGTTCGCCTTTAATTAAGAGCGGTTTTTCGAGCATAATGGCAGCATTTACAGCTTGTTTAAGCGCGCTACTCGCTATGTAATTGTCAGTTGAATTAAATTGCATGGGTTAGCCTCTATCTGGTCAGAGCAGTGTTCAATGTATTCATGATGCCATAGTTACTCTATTTCACCAATATAGGCAAAGCGCGGTATGGTGTTGCCGTCTTTTTCTATTGTTTCGTTAAACAGACTTAATGGGCGCGCCCAAATTCCAAATTCGCCATAAAGTGCTTGATAAATCACGAGCTGTTCCTCGGTTTCGCTATGGGTAGCAACATGAATAACTTTGTATTGCGGCCCTTTGTAGTGTTGGTATATGCCTGGTTTGAGGGAAAGTGGTTTTATTGCTGTAGTCATGTTTTGATCTCTTGTATAATTTGGCTTTGCACTTTTAATGTTAACTAATTTGCCAATACTATGAACTATATTTCTTTAGATGATTACAAAAAGGCGTGGGTTTTTCGCCACAAAGATTTACCTGTATCTGATGAAGACGCAGCAAAAATAAAGCCTATGAGCGACGAGCGCGCAGCGGTACTTTGGACAACCATGGTAAGCCGTGAGTTTGATCATCCCGACTTTTTTGAAGACACCGACTGGTGTGGTCAAGAAAAAAGTTTTAGCCAAGAAGTAGATTGGCAAGATGCCTGGGAAAATGGCGATGAACAACCACCAGAAGCAATCTTAACTTTTTTAGATTGGGAAGCTAACACGACGGTTTATTTTTGTATGGCACGCGATAATATTATCGAAACGACGTTTGATGTATTTAAACGCAATTGGCAAAACTTTATGTTTTTAGCTGATGGCAGTTTATTGATTGGTAAAAAGCGTAATACGGTTGTGCAATTTTTAGAATCAGGTAAAGCAAAATTAGGTGAAAAGCCAAACGCTTAAATTAGTACGTTGCGCTTAAAAAATATTCAATACTGTGTTATAAAACATTTATCTGAATATTTTTGAGTACAGCTATTGGTCGCTAAAAATCAGTCACTTGGTGCTCAGCAGCAAGTTGAAATTTGGCAAACTGATGCACAAAAAGTGTTGTATGCACAATTGTGCAATGCGTTTTATCAGCGTGAGGTTCAGCGATTAGTTGCAGAGCCTAATGCAGATAAACTGCGCCGCCAGTTAAAAAGCCTACCTTATTATATTGAGCGAGCAGCAACGTTAGTTGCTAATGGTGACACGCCTTTTACGTTAGACTCGCAAAATGGTACGTGGCTTGAAAAGCAAAAACCGACCCCACCCGATGTGAATGTTCACGCTAATGAACTTTTTTATCAAACGTATGCCAAAGTGGGGCTTATAGTACCCGTTATATTGCATGGCTACGATCAGGTGCGCCTTAGAATAGACAGTATCGATCAGTTAGGCGAAAATAAGCTGCATTGTAACGAGCTTGGTTGGTTTGATTTTTTAGGTAATGGGCTAGAGCAGCAAAACGCTCAGTTAATAAAGCCAAGTAAAGTGAGTTTAACCGCTGCATGTTGTGGGCATCAATGGCAATTTTCGAAGCGTTGCATGCCACGGATTTTATCACTACGCGAAATGCTTTTAGCGGGTAGTATTAATTGGCGCAATTTAAAGCGTCCCTTAGCGTATTAAAGCTAGGGTATTTGGAATTTAAAATAAGGAGTGTTAAATGCGTATTTTTCAAGTTGGCTTACTGTGCTTAGCACTGTTTGTACAATACAGGTTATGGTTTGGTCATAATGGTTTACAAGATTACACACGGCTAAAAGGTGCTGTAACATCGCATCATCAAACCAACGAAAAGCTCATTAAACGTAATAAAGTACTTAAAGCAGATATTGAAGACTTAAAGCTTGGCCAAGAAGGCATTGAAGAGCGTGCACGCAACGAATTGGGAATGATTAAACCGGACGAAACATTTATTCGTGTTTTACCGGGCAAACAATATGACAAATAAACAGACTATTGCAGCAATTGTACCTGCTGCGGGTGTTGGCAGTAGAATGCAGCACAATGCGCCTAAGCAATATATACAATTAGCCGGTAAAACCATTTTAGAACACACCTTAGCTA
Source organism: Pseudoalteromonas sp. BSi20652 (assembly GCF_000239855.1). GTDB lineage: Bacteria > Pseudomonadota > Gammaproteobacteria > Enterobacterales > Alteromonadaceae > Pseudoalteromonas. The sequence continues at coordinate 4,331 of NZ_BADT01000156.1, forward strand.
AACTTTCTCAATTACCTCAATTACGCACTATTGTTGTTGCCCTTAGCGACAGCGACCCCTATTTTGACGAACTCCCAATACTTGATAAGCGCATTGTTCGCGCAAGTGGCGGAAAAGAGCGAGCCGACTCGGTGCTCAATAGCTTACTTTTTTTAGCGCCCAGCCCACCAACATGGGTGTTGGTGCACGATGCTGCCCGTCCGTTAGTTAATATTACAGATATAGAACGTTTAATTAATGAATGCATAAGCGCTGATGAAGGTGGTATTTTAGCGAGTAAAGTAAAAGACACCATAAAACGCGGCCACACTCATGCCCTACAAACGGTGCCACGAGACGATTTATGGCAAGCACTTACCCCGCAGTTTTTTAAATATGACGAGCTTAAAAATGCACTTCAAAACGCAACAGCAAGCGGGGCTACTATTACCGATGAAGCCAGTGCAATTGAGTGGGCGGGCAAACCGGTAAAGCTTGTAGCAGGTCGCAGCGATAATATTAAAATAACCACGCCAGAGGATTTAGACCTGGCTGGGTTTTTACTACACAAACAACAAAACGAGAGTGCATTATGATACGAATTGGCCATGGTTTTGACGTACATAAATTTGGCGGCGAAGGCCCGTTGACTATTTGTGGTGAAAAAGTTGATTACCCACAGGGCTTTTTAGCGCACTCAGATGGTGATGTTGCTATTCATGCATTATGCGATGCTATTTTAGGCTCACTTGCAATGGGTGATATTGGTAAGCACTTTCCAGATACGGCAAGCGAGTATGAAAATATCGACAGCCGTATTTTACTTCGCCATGTGGTGGGCTTAGCTAAAGAGCAAGGTTATGTACTTGGTAATGGCGATGTGACTATTGTTGCTCAGGCACCAAAAATGCTGCCACATATTCAAGCTATGCGCGCTAATTTAGCCAGCGATTTAAATTGCGATCTTAGCCAAATTAACGTTAAAGCCACTACTACCGAAAAGCTAGGCTTTGAAGGGCGCAGGGAAGGTATTTCGAGCCATGCGGTAGTTATTATGAGTAAAGAGTTTGCGAGTACAAAAAACGCATGAGCGATTTAAATTATTTATACGGTGCGCCGCTTTCTAAAGCTGACTTTAAAACCACTGCTGAAGACTTTATGGTTGATGAAGACTTAGGTATAGAATTTACCGGTAGTGGCGAACACGTGTGTTTGCAGGTGGTTAAAAAAGGCGAAAATACGCAATACGTTGCAAAGCTAATTGCACAGCGTGCGGGTGTTTCACCGCGAGACGTAAGTTACGCCGGCATGAAAGATCGCCACGGAGTGTGCTCACAGTGGTTTAGTGTAAAAGTACCGATTAAAAAGCCTATCGATTTTAGCGATTTAAATAGCGAGAGTATTTTTATTGTGTCGCAACAGCGCCACGACCGTAAATTACGCACGGGCTGCCACAAAGGTAATAGATTTACTATTACGCTTCGTAATGTAACCAAGCCCCTTGATATTTTATGCCGTATTAATGCTGTACGCGCAGGTGTGCCTAATTATTTTGGTGAACAACGCTTTGGACATGGCGGTCATAACTTAGTAATGGCTGAAAAAATGTTTGCTGGGGAGCGCATTCGCGATAAAAAACTACGCGGCATTATTATTTCAGCAGCGCGCTCTCATGTGTTTAATCAAATAGTAAATTTACGTGTTAAAGAGCATGGTTTAGCTAAAACAATGCACCGTGAAGTATTTATGCTCAGCGGCAGTAATGCATTTTTTGAAGATGCAATTAACGATGAAAACATTGAGCGATTAGCCACTGGCGATATTATGATGTCGGCACCTATGGTGGGTAAAAGCGAAAAAGGTTTAACCGAACAAGAAAAAATATGGCTAGAACCTTTCCAAACATGGTGTGATGGTTTAGGTGAGCTAGGCCTTAAAAATGAGCGCAGAATGCTGCGTTTAATTCCGCAAAACTTAACGGTTGAGACCTTAGATGAAACCAGTTTAAAACTGAGTTTTGGTTTGCCAAAAGGGTGTTTTGCAACCGCATTATTACGTGAGCTGGTGGATTACACTGATGCTAGCCCTCGAGAGCGCAAAGAAAAGGATAATGACATAAATGAAGATACTGTTAAGTAACGATGATGGCGTAAATGCTAAAGGTATTGCGGTTTTATATCAGGCGCTTATACAAATCGCAGAGGTAACCCTTGTAGCACCTGATCGCAACTGTAGTGGCGCGAGTAATTCTTTAACACTAATGAACCCGCTACGAGCGACTACACTCGAAAATGGTTTTATGTCGGTTAATGGCACACCTACTGATTGCGTGCATTTAGGTGTAAATCAGTTAACTGATGAAAAACCAGACCTTGTTGTTGCTGGTATTAACCATGGTGCCAATTTAGGCGACGATACGCTTTATTCTGGCACCGTTGCCGCTGCGACTGAAGGACGCCATTTAGGCTTACCTGCAATTGCAGTATCGCTTTGCTCACATAACGGCGAGCATTTTGAAACAGCCGCTGCTGTTACCGTAAATATTATTAAAGGTTTGGCGTCGCATCCGCTTCCAAAAGATCAAATAATAAATATAAATGTGCCTGATATTCCATTAAGTGAATTAAAAGGGGTGCAAGTAACACGTTTAGGTGCTCGTCATAAAGCCGAAACTATGACTAAACAAACCGATCCCTGGGGCCGTGATATTTATTGGTACGGATCGCTTGGCACCGAAAGCGATGCTGGTGAAGGCACTGACTTTTACGCAATCAATAATGGCTATGCCTCAGTTACGCCATTAAGTGTTGATATGACAGCTAAAGATAGCCTAAAAGCAGTAGGAGAGTGGTTAGCCGATTTGGAGATTAATCGTGCTCGCTAATTATACCCGCAGTGCTAAAGCGCTATCTGACTTACTAAAGCGTGAAGGTGTTGAAGATACGCAAGTACTTAGTGCTATAGCTGATATTCCGCGCCATATTTTTATAGATGATGTGCTAAAACATAAAGCTTATGAAAATACAGCGCTACCTATTGGGCAAGGGCAAACAATTTCTCAGCCTTATATAGTAGCGCGCATGACAGAGCTACTTCGCTTAGCTGGTGTGTGCAATAAAGTACTGGAAATTGGTACTGGCTCTGGATATCAAACTGCAATATTAGCCAAAACGTTTACAAAGGTTTATTCGGTAGAGCGTATTAAAACACTTCAGTGGCAGGCAAAAAGACGTTTGCAGCAACTCGATTTATATAATGTAACCATGAAGCATGGTGATGGTTGGCAAGGCTGGCAATCACAAGCGCCGTTTGATGGTATTATAGTGACTGCTGCGGCCTCTAAAGTTCCGCAAGATTTACTTGCTCAGTTAGCCGATGGAGGCGTGTTATTAGCGCCCATTGGTGAGAGTAATCAAAAATTAGTAATGGTTATCCGCGAAGGCGATAATTATAAAGAGCATATTATTGCTCCCGTTAGATTTGTGCCGTTAATACCTGGCGATATTGAATAGGAATTCATTTTGAAGTTGTTTACTAAGTTATACGATATGGCCCTAGTGTGGGCAAAGCACCGTCATGCAGAGCGTTATTTAGCGGCAATGAGTTTTGCCGAATCCGTTTTTTTTCCAATACCACCTGATGTAATGCTTGCGCCAATGTCGCTTGCCCAACCCAAAAAAGCATGGCGTTTTGCAAGCTTTGCCACAGTTGCTTCTGTTGTTGGTGGAGTAGTTGGTTACTTACTCGGCTTTTGGTTATTTGAACCCGTTGTTGAACCACTTATTGCACAAATGCACTGGCAAGAAAAGTTTGATATCGCATTAAATTGGTTTAAAAATTACGGTGTTTGGGTTGTGTTTTTAGCTGGTTTTTCGCCTATACCATATAAAGTATTTACCATTGGCGCAGGTGTTTTACAAATGGCATTTTTGCCATTTTTACTCGCATCGGCGATTGGGCGTGGTGCGCGATTCTTTTTAGTTTCAGCTTTAATGAAGTGGGGTGGAGTAAATATGGAGAAAAAATTACGTCAATATATTGAAATACTTGGTTGGGGATTAGTGGTGTTAATTGCGGTTGCATATATTTTATTACGCTAAGCATTAAAACTATTAATTTTTTAATTTAGGAGCAAAATACAATGAATAAGCAGTTTTTACTGTATGTAACTATATTTATTAGTGTTTTGCTTTTTGGTTGCACCTCTCGACACATTCCAGCCCCTGTTAGCAGTTTAAATAATAATGTTAATGATTTGAGTAATACTATTAACATAAATGGTGATGACTACAAGGTTCAAAAGGGTGACACGCTCTACTCTATAGCCTTTAGTGCCGGGCAGGATTTTAGATCACTTGCAAAAAACAATTTAATTCCATCGCCTTATATTATTTTCCCCGGGCAAAGTATCTCTTTGCTACCTCCGCCTAAAAAAATAAAAAGTGATGAAAAATATACGAATTCGAGTAAAAAGTCTAGAAAAAATACACAAAAAAATAACATAATATTAAAAAAAGAGCTTGATCCCCCAAAACAACGAGAGTATGTTCAGAAACAAGCCAGTAACAAAGTTAGTAAAAATGAGCAATTGTCGAGCAGCAAAGTGCAGTGGTTTTGGCCAGCAAAGGGTAAAATTACCAAACGCTTTTCTAATAAGGAAAACGGGTACAAGGGCTTGCAAATTACTAATAAAAAAGGGGCTACAGTCTTAGCCGCTGCACAAGGAACGGTGGTGTATGCGGGTAATGCGCTTAGAGGTTATGGTAGTTTAATCATATTGAAACATAATGATGATTATCTAAGTGCTTATGCACATAACTCGAAATTACTTGTTAAAGAAAAGCAGAAAGTTAAGGCAGGGCAAAAAATAGCAGAAATTGGTAATTCAGAATCTCCGGTCACCGCGCTTCGCTTTGAAATTCGTTACCGTGGGCAAGCTGTCAATCCTGCTAGATACCTCCCTTAACTTTTAGGTATTGATAATTGCTCGGGAGAAGTCTTATGGCTAGCGCAGCAAAACTTGACAAAAATATATCAAATGACGAACAATTTGATGACATCGCCGTTGAAGAAAGCACACCATTATTAGAAAAAGTAGATGACGACGAAATATTTGCAAAAGAAGAAGTTACTAAAAATCTTGATGCTACCCAACTTTATTTAGGTGAAATTGGTTTTTCTCCTCTGCTTAGCGCAGAAGAAGAAGTGTTTTTTGCCAGAAAATCCCTCAGAGGTTGTGAAGCCTCACGTAAACGTATGATCGAAAGTAACCTACGTTTAGTTGTTAAAATTGCCCGCCGTTACAATAATCGTGGTCTGGCCCTTCTCGATTTAATTGAAGAAGGTAACCTAGGTTTAATACGCGCAGTTGAGAAATTTGACCCTGAGCGTGGCTTCAGATTTTCTACTTACGCTACATGGTGGATACGTCAAACAATTGAACGTGCCATTATGAATCAAACTCGCACCATTCGCTTACCAATACATGTTGTAAAAGAGCTTAATGTTTATCTACGTACAGCCCGTGAATTAACTCAAAAACTTGACCATGAGCCAACAGCTGAAGAAATAGCTGCTTGCCTAGACAGACCTGTTGAAGACGTAACTAAAATGTTGCGCCTTAATGAAAAAATAGCATCTGTTGATATGCCTATTGGCGGTGAGAACGACAGTGTTTTACTTGATATAATCCCTGACGAAAAAAGCTTTGGCCCTGAGGGCGAAGTACAAAATAATGATATTAATAAGCACATTGTAGATTGGCTAGGTGAGTTAAATCCTAAGCAACGTGAAGTATTAGCACGTCGATTTGGGCTACTTGGTTATGAGCCGTCTACTCTTGAAGATGTAGGTCGCGAAATTGGTTTAACTCGAGAGCGTGTAAGACAAATTCAGGTAGAAGCATTACGTCGTTTAAAAGACATTTTGCAACAAGAAGGTTTAAGTACAGATAGCTTGTTTAATCAGTTTTCATAACTGTGAGAATTACTTAAAAAAACTATGTGTGTTAAAAAAGACCGAAGAATTTATTCTTCGGCTTTTTTTATGCTTGTAAATTAGATGATATAAATTACAACAATGCTTTTAGTTTATATAACAAATCGTGCGCTTGGCGTGGCGATAAATTATCAGGGTCGATAGCGCTTAACTGCTCTTCCACTTCTGAAGGTGTACTTTGTGCAATTTCGTTATTAAAAGTAAAGGCTTGTTGCTCTGTATTTGGGGCAGTGACGCTTTGGTGATTTTCAAGTAACTTAAGCTTTTGCTTTGCTTGTGCGATAACAGCTTTTGGCACACCTGCAAGAGCAGCTACTTGTAAGCCAAAGCTCTTGCTTGCTGCGCCATCAAGTACTGTATGCATAAAGGCGATTGTATCGTTATGCTCTATTGCATCGAGGTGCACATTTACTAGGCCTGTTGTTTGTTCAGCAAGTTCTGTTAACTCAAAGTAGTGTGTTGCAAATAATGTTTTAGCTGATATTTTTGACGCTAAATGATCGGCTGTTGCATACGCAAGGGAAAGCCCGTCGTAGGTACTTGTACCGCGACCAATCTCATCCATTAATACTAAAGACTGCGCAGTCGCATTATTTAAAATAGTGGCTGTCTCGGTCATTTCTACCATAAAGGTTGAGCGACCTGATGCTAAATCGTCGCTTGCACCAATACGTGTAAATATACGATCGATATTGCCAATTTTAGCGCTGTCTGCGGGTACATAACTGCCAATGTGAGCCATCAGAACTATAAGTGCTGTTTGGCGCATATAAGTTGATTTACCACCCATATTCGGACCGGTAATGATCAACATTTTACGTTGGCTATTTAACTCAACAGGATTGGCAATAAAGGGGTCTTTCATTACTTGTTCAACAACAGGATGACGACCTTGCTTAATGCTAATGTTGTCGTTATCGCACAGTTCTGGTTTTGCATAATTAAGTGCAAATGCACGTTCGGCCAAGTTATTTAATACGTCTAAATCAGCCAATGCTGCTGCCATTATCTGTAGCTGCTCGATGTTTGGTGCAATAAACTCAAACAGTTCTTCGTATAGTTGCTTTTCAAGTGCGAGAGCTTTTGATTGGCTGCCGAGTACTTTATCTTCATGCTCTTTGAGCTCAGGAATTATATAGCGCTCGTTATTTTTAAGCGTTTGACGACGAATATAGTCGGCTGGCACTAAATGAGCATTAGCGCGGCTTACTTCAATAAAAAAGCCATGTACGCGGTTATAACCAATTTTAAGTGTACTAATGCCTGTGCGTTCGCGCTCACGTAACTCTAATTGGTCAAGTACATCAGTAGCACCTTTGCTTAAGTTACGCCACTCATCAAGTTCGCTGTTGTAACCAGGGGCAATCACGCCACCATCACGAATAAGCACCGGTGGGTTATCAATAACCGCACGCTCTAATAATGTTTGTAACTCAGGAAGTTCAGGCGAGTGCTTAATTATACTAGCTATACGAGAATCGTTAGCGTCATTTAATAAAGTGTGTAGCGGTGCGAGTGCTTGCAGTGCACTACGCAGACGAGTTAAATCACGGGGGCGAGCTGTGCATAAAGCAAGGCGTGCAATAACACGCTCTACATCACCAATCTCTTTTAGTGAATCGTGGAGCTCACTACAAAGCTGTGCATCTAAAATAGCGCTAATTGCATTTAAGCGTGAATTTAGCTCGTCTTTATTACGAATTGGTGTATGAATGCGGCGCTTAAGTAAGCGAGAACCCATTGGCGTTGCTGTTTTATCAAGTACTTGAGCAAGTGTATTTTCAAACCCGCCCGATAGATTAACAGTTAATTCTAAATTTTTACGGGTAGCGGCATCTAAAATAACAGCGTGTTCGTTGTGCTCAAGCGTAATTGCACGAATATGTGGCAGTGCAATACGTTGTGTATCTTTTACGTATTGCATTAAACAACCTGCAGCAACAAGCGCGCTATGGGCTTTATCAACACCAAAGCCAACTAAATCTTTAGTACCAAATTGATCGCATAATAAGTGCTCGGCCGTATCTAAGTCGAACTCCCACTCTGGGCGACGGCGAGCGCCTTTTATATGTTCAATTAAATGAAAGTTTTCAAAGCTTTCGCTATATAAAAGCTCGGCTGGTGATAGGCGCTGAATAGTTGAGCTAAAGGCTTCGTCGGTGTTAACTTCTACAACGTTAAAACGACCAGAGTTAATGTCTAAATAAGCAATCCCGTATAAGCCTTTCTTACTTTGCCAGACGCTAGTGAGTAGATTGTCTTGGCGTTCTTGTAAAAGCGCTTCGTCAGAAATTGTACCCGGTGTAACTATACGCACTACTTTACGATCAACGGGTCCTTTACTGGTAGCTGGGTCACCCACTTGCTCACAAATGGCAACCGATTCACCCATTTGGACTAAGCGTGCTAAGTAGTTTTCTACTGCATGATAAGGCACGCCCGCCATAGGGATAGGATCGCCACCGGCTTTGCCGCGATGAGTTTGCGAAATATCGAGTAATTGAGCGGCACGTTTAGCGTCATCAAAAAAGAGTTCGTAAAAATCGCCCATACGATAAAACAATAAAATATCGCGATGCTCTGATTTTATTTTTAGATACTGCTGCATCATAGGGGTTTGTTGTTTTATAGTGTGTGGTGCATAAAGATCAAACGACATGTATTTACCCAAAGGCTGAATATGGAATTACATCAAGAGATTAAAACACTTGCTGCGCAATTAGGCGCTATTTTAACGGATAAATGCTTATGGATCACTAGTGCTGAATCATGTACTGGTGGCGGAGTGAGTTATGCCCTTACAGATACCCCTGGAAGCTCGGCTTATATAGACCGTGCATTTGTAACTTACAGCAACCAAGCAAAGCAAGATTTGCTAAATGTAAGTAAAAGCACATTAGCAAAGTACGGTGCTGTGAGCGAACAAACAGTGCGTGAAATGGCATTAGGTGCTATTAAAGCAACAAACGCAAATATATCTATAGCTGTATCTGGCATTGCGGGCCCTGGAGGTGCAACTGATAGCAAACCTGTGGGACTTGTGTACTTTGGCATACAAATTAATGACAAAACACTGACCTTTAAACAAGTATTCGTTGGAGATAGGGCTCAAGTTAGACTGCAAGCTATTGTATTTGCATTAAAAAGTGTAATAGATGAGATAAAATAAAAAAATTAGCTTGATACTGTAATTTCATACAGTATACTTGATTCCATTAGCTGGATTTGGAGAATAAAATGAACGATAACAAACAAAAAGCGTTGGACGCTGCACTATCACAAATTGAACGTCAATTTGGTAAAGGCTCAATTATGAAATTGGGTGATAACAAAGCGTTAAACATTGAATCTGTATCTACAGGCTCACTAGGTATTGATATTGCCTTAGGCATAGGTGGTTTACCTATGGGGCGTATTGTTGAAGTATACGGTCCTGAATCATCTGGTAAAACAACGCTTACTTTACAAGTTATCGCTGAAGCGCAAAAAGAAGGCAAAACATGTGCCTTTATTGATGCTGAGCATGCTCTAGATCCAGTTTATGCACAAAAGCTTGGTGTTAACATTGATGAGCTTTTTGTATCGCAACCAGACACTGGTGAGCAAGCATTAGAAATTTGTGACATGCTAGTGCGTTCAAGCGCGGTAGACGTTGTTATTATTGACTCGGTTGCTGCACTTACACCAAAAGCTGAAATTGAAGGCGACATGGGCGACTCGCACATGGGCTTACAAGCACGTTTAATGTCACAAGCATTACGTAAGCTTACTGGTAACATTAAACGCTCTAATACGTTGTGTATTTTCATTAACCAAATCCGTATGAAAATTGGTGTTATGTTTGGTAACCCAGAAACAACAACGGGTGGTAATGCACTTAAGTTTTACGCATCTGTCCGTATTGATATTCGTCGTATTGGTTCTGTTAAAGAAGGCGATGAAGTTGTTGGTAACGAAACACGCGTTAAAATTGTTAAAAACAAAGTTGCGCCACCGTTTAAACAAGCTGAATTTATCATCATGTATGGTGAAGGTATTTCTAAGCAAGGTGAGCTAATTGATTTAGGCGTTAAGCATAAAATTGTTGAAAAAGCAGGCGCTTGGTATAGCTACTGTGGCAACAAGGTTGGCCAAGGTAAATCTAACTCAATTAAGTTTTTGAAAGAAAACCCAGAAATTGCTGATGAAATTGAAGGTAAGTTACGCGAAATGCTTTTACTTAAAGCAACTATTGAGCCAGAAGATGGTGAAGATAAGTTAGGCGATGATCCAGACCTTTAAGTTGCATTAAAAAAATCTTTAAGCTTGATTTGACCCGAGCTTTAAAAAGCGCTAACCAGTAATGGTTAGCGCTTTTTTGTTAGGTAGATTTAACATGTAAGTACATAACGGTTATGCAGTTTTATTGTCAGGTACATAAGCCTGCAGAATATAAGTTGGTTATTTAAACCATGGTCAAAATTGCTGAAGGACTTCCAGCACCAGTTATTAAACTATTAGCACCGCGAACTGTTTGTATTAGGTGTAAATTTATGTCTCTAGGGTCTGAATTGAAGTTGAGCTTTTTGCAATACGTAAGTCATCAACTAAAAAGTGGGTAATTTCAAAGCCACGAGTTTTATTTAAATAAATATGCCTAACGTATTAAACTATATTTAGATCTATTTTCTTTAGCCGGAATATTAATGGCAACAAGGCAACTATGGTCGTAAATAGCTGGCCTCTTAGAAGTAGATCAAACGAGGTTAGTATTAAAAATAGTTACTTGAAATAGATGTATTATTTTGAGTGAAGGTTATTTAACGAAGAGTCAAATTAAAACAGAGCTATAAAAAAAAGCGACCGAGGTCGCTTAAGGAAGTAATTATATTTTTAGCTAATTAAAAAGAGTATTTAACTGAGAACTGTAAACGATCTAAATCGCCATCAACACCGCTTTCAGTTTCACGTTCGGCATGCTTTAGCTCAGCGCCAAATGTTAAACGTTTAACCGGAGAGTATAAAATGTTGGCACTGTAACTTTGGCTTGATTCTGTTGGATCGCCAGAGACAGAAAGTAAATCGGTGTTGTTATCAGCACTGAAAAATGAGTATAAGAACGTTGAGCGCCATTGGCTGTTCCACTTATGTTGGTATGCTACAAAACCAGATGTCGAATCAATCGCATCGAGCTCATCACCATTAAGAACAGCACCATGGGCAACGTTTAAGCCTACATATCGACCTAAGCCCTTACCTTGAGTGAGCATAAATTTAACATTGTCTTCGCCTAGTTTCACCATACCTGATGCACTAATACCAAAAGAAGTTTCATCTGCGTCTACTGCACCTACTTTGTAGGTTAGTTGGCGAGCAAGTGCTGCAACAACAATGTTACCCCAATCAGCTTTATGTGTGTAACGTGCTGTAAAATCAGGTAGTGATGCATCATCGGTCGCAACACGTGTTCCGCCAGCAGTCGTTATTGTGCTTTCTGGGTTTTCTAGGGAAAAAGACCATGCGCCTGTAGTATATTTAATTTGAGATTGGCGAATAAATACAGTGCCTTCAGCTGGACCTACAAAATCAAGTGTTTCAGCAAGGGCACCTACATTTTGAAAATTTGACCATGTTTGACCAAATAACCAGCCATCGTATGTTACATAGGCATGGCGAATACGCGGTGCATATGAATTTGAAACACGTTCGTTACCGCCTGCAGCAGAAGCTAAAAAATCAATTTCAATTTTAGTGTTAACGGTTTTGCCGTTATCCATCACCGTGGCTGTACCAAAGTTAAAGCGAGATTCACGTGCATGCATGTCAAATACAGCATCAGAGCTGTCGTCGCTGCCAACAGTTAGTGTGCTTGGCACATAAAAATCACGACCTACGTTTGAGCCGGCAGGTGCACCCGCTGAAAAGTCGCTCCACATAGAGTCGAGCTTAATGTATCCACCGTAAGTAAATTCTGTATCGCCAATTTTTGCAGCAGTTGCTGCATAAGCAGTGCTTGATAGTGCGCATAGAACAGCGCTTGCTGCCAATGTTTTTAATGGGGTAAATTTCATTTTGGTGTCCTTTGTAGGCTACTTGTTATTTATTACTTTTTTCAAATATTTGTATTACTTGCTACGAGTATTATTTACAAATAAATAAAAGCTTATTGATTCTCTGTTATTTGATACACATTTTATTGATTAGTTAAATAAAGCATTTAATTTCATTAATACAAATAATTTAATTATGCTGTATGAATACTGTTAAATATGTACGATATTTACTCAATACTCTATTGGTCTATAAGACTAAGGTTTTAGAGCTGATTAGTTTGTATTTACTTACATTTAACGCATTGTATTATTTATGTAAAACAATTGAACATAGAAGGATTATAAACTACAAAATAGTGATTTGGAGAGGTGTACAACTAAGGTCTAATACTTAATAAAGCACTGCTGGGTAATCCTTGATAAGAGCTTAGGCAAGTAATTTAAATGGAGACGAAGATGTCAAAAAGTATTTATCCAGTTCCTGCGCATATTAAAGATGCAACACTCGTTGATAAAAATAAATATAATACGATGTACCAACAATCAATAAATGACCCTGAAGGTTTTTGGGGTGAGCATGGTAAACGTCTAGATTGGTCTACCCCCTATTCAATCGTTAAAAACACTTCATTTGATAAAGGCCATATAAATATTAAATGGTACGAGGATGGTTACCTCAATGCTTCGTACAATTGTATCGACCGTCATTTAAAAACCAAAGCAGATAAAATAGCGCTTATTTGGGAAGGTGACGACCCTTCTCAAAGCGAAAATATCACTTATAAACAACTGCATGATGAAGTTGCTAAATTTGCCAATGGTTTAAAAAAATTAGGCGTTCAAAAAGGTGATCGCGTAGCGATTTATATGCCAATGACTCCACAAGCCATTTATGCCATGCAAGCATGCGCACGTATTGGTGCTATTCACTCTGTTGTGTTTGGCGGTTTTTCGCCTTCAGCAATTGCTGATCGTATTAGAGATTCGGGTGCTAAAATTGTTATTACTTCGGATGAAGGGCGCAGAGCGGGTAATTGTGTTCCACTAAAAGCAAATGTTGATGAAGCTGTAGCGCAAGACACAGTAACGTCAATTGAACATGTTATTGTGCATAAATTAACTGGTGGCGAAGTTGATTGGCATGATCATGATATTTGGTGGCATGATCTAGTTGCTGACTTACCAGCACAATGCGAACCAGAGCCAATGAACGCAGAAGATCCACTTTTTATTTTATATACATCAGGCTCAACTGGCCAGCCAAAAGGGGTGGTACATACTACGGGTGGTTATTTAGTTTACGCTTCAATGACTCACGAATACGTATTTGATTTAAAAGATGATGATGTGTATTGGTGTAGTGCTGATGTAGGCTGGATCACAGGTCATAGTTATATTGCATACGGACCACTCGTTAATGGTTGCACGCAAGTTGTATTTGAAGGTGTACCTACATACCCGACTGCAGGACGTATGGGGGAGGTGGTTGATAAGCATGGCGTTACTATTTTATATACTGCGCCTACTGCGATTCGAGCATTAATGGCAAAAGGTGATGAACCTATTGCAACGTCAAATCGCGATAGTTTACGTATTTTAGGTTCAGTAGGTGAGCCTATTAACCCAGAAGCGTGGACCTGGTACTACGAGCGTATTGGTAAATCTAATTGTCCGATTGTTGACACGTGGTGGCAAACAGAAACAGGCGGGATTATGATCACGCCATTACCCGGGGCTACTGATACAAAACCTGGATCGGCGACTCATCCATTTTTTGGGATTGCACCTGCATTGTTTGATGCTGAAGGAAACACACTTGAAGGTGCTATAGACGGCAACTTAGTTATTTTAGATAGTTGGCCATCGCAAGCTCGAACGGTTTACAACGACCACGAACGCTTTGAGCAAACTTATTTTAGCGCATATCCTGGAGTGTACTTTACTGGTGATGGGTGTCGTCGTGATGAAGACGGTTATTACTGGATCACAGGGCGTGTTGATGATGTTCTTAATGTATCGGGCCATCGTTTAGGTACTGCCGAAATTGAAAGTGCCCTTGTATCGCACGAAGCAGTAGCAGAAGCTGCTGTAGTCGGTTATCCGCACGACATTAAAGGCCAAGGTATTTATGTTTACATTACGCCTAACGAAGGTGTAACAGTAAGCGATGAGTTAACTAAAGAGGTGCGCAATTGGGTGCGTAAAGAGCTTAGCCCAATAGCGTCACCAGATATGATCCAATGGTCACCCGGTTTACCAAAAACACGCTCAGGTAAAATTATGCGCCGGATTTTACGTAAGATTGCAGCAAATGAACACCAACAGCTTGGTGATACGTCAACACTTGCTGATCCATCTGTGGTCGATGAACTCATCGAGAATAGATTAAATCGTTAAATATGCGTTAAAAGCTTGATTACAAGTTAATTCTAAACGTAGTATATCGGCTGTTACTTAGTAATAAGTACCAGCCGAATTTTTAGGAGTGAACCATGAGCCAGTTTTTAATAGCAGATGACCATCCGTTATTTCGTGAAGCACTAAAGGGCGCATTGGGCGCAAAATTTGAAGGTTTAGAGGTTTTTGAATCGTCAGACTTTGACAGCACATTGCAAGTGTTAAGCGAACAAGAAGATCTTGATATATTACTGCTAGACCTCCATATGCCAGGAAACGGTGATTTGTATGGTCTTATTCGTATCCGAGAAGAATATCCAAGTTTACCTATTGCCGTTGTTTCGGGAAGTGAAGATGCTAATATTGTCTCTAAAGTGATGGGCTATGGAGCTATGGGTTTTATTCCTAAATCGTCATCGTCTGATGATATAGCCAATGCTATAAATCAAATACTTGAAGGCGATACTTGGTTGCCAGTAGAATTAAAAAACAAAGTAGCCGAAATTGAAAGTGAAGATAGAGAAATCGCAGCGCAAGTTGCTTCACTTACACCTCAGCAGTATCGTGTTTTACAATATTTACACGAAGGCTTACTTAATAAACAAATAGCATATGAACTACACATTTCAGAAGCAACCATAAAAGCACACATTACCGCTATATTTAGAAAGCTTGGCGTGTACAATCGTACTCAAGCCGTTTTAATTGCCGCAAAATTAAAACTAGAACCTATAGAGCAAGCATGATTTACATTTAAAAAGTTATTAGCTTATTTATGAGTAAAAAAATGCCAACAACAATGCTGGCATTTTTTATACATAAAATAATTAAGCAGTTGGTATTATGCTAAGAAAACACTACAGTTTTATTACCATTAATAAATAGCTTATGCTCTGATGCAAGTTGGAGTGCTTTACAAAACACTGTTTTCTCTACGTCTTTACCCATTTTAGCCATCATTTCGGCGGTATTAGCATGTGTAACGCTTGTTACATCCTGTAAAATAATAGGGCCTTCATCAAGCTCATTATTCACAAAGTGAGCGGTAGCACCAATGATTTTTACGCCGCGCTCAAATGCTTGATGATAGGGTTTAGCACCAATAAATGCGGGTAAAAATGAGTGATGAATATTAATTATTTTACCTTCAAAGCGACCTACAAATTCAGGGCTTAAAATACGCATGTATTTGGCAAGACCAATAATATCAGGGTTGTAGCTGGCAATTAAATCACCTACTTTTTGATCGTGCTCGCTACGGGTGAGTCCTTCGTGGGATACAACATGAAATGGCACATCAAACCCTTTGGCCAATGGCTCTAAATCAGCGTAGTTAGCAATAACGGCTAATACTTCAATATTAAGAGTTTGTTCAAATTGCTTTAGTAACATACCACCTAAACAATGGGCTTCTTTAGTTGCAAGTAAAACTACTTTAGTTTTTGCACCGCAATGTAGGGCAAGTTTAGCGCCTTGTGGCAACAATGCGCGTAGTTGATCTAAAAAGTCGCTTTGTGGCTCGCCTGTAAGCTCTGTGCGCATAAAAAATCGCTGTGCGTCTTTATCTACAAACTCGTTGTTACGCGTAATATTTAAATTGTTTTTATGACAAAGCCCTGTGATTTTAGCTATTAAGCCTACGTCGTCGGCACATTGGGTGGTTAGTATATAGCTCATTGTCCTCATTCTTACCCTGTAATTAATCCTTTCATTATTTGTGTTTTGGCACATAAAGCAAGGGCTTTGTGGACTAATCCAATATTAATCATGTTGTTGAGTATAAAAGAGGTAGTAAAGTTAAAATGTATTGAATAGAGGTTAATAAAGGATAAAAAAATGCCACCTAATTTATAAGGTGGCATTAATACTAATTATCCAGAGTTTAGGTTAATTAACCCTTTGGCTCGGGAGATAAGTCTTCTTCTTGTCTTAAATACCCTGCAGCTTCTTCGTCATCTTTAGCTATCGCTTGCTGAGTAGGTATAGCACGCGTTTGCTGGTTTAATTGATGTATTTGTGACGCATTACCTAAATCACGCTCACTGGTGATTGAGGCGATAGATTCACGGTCTTTCAAGAACGCGATAACGTCTTTTTTGATTGCTTGTAATTGTCCTTCGTCTTTATGCATTTCCATAATATGGCGAGGATGTTCAAGGTTTTTCATACCTGTTGCTGCAAACGTAGTAGAAATAACACGAGAAACAATAATCCAAGGCGTTATGCTACTACGCACTAAAGTATTTTCTGAGCGAGTACTATCGTGAATACCAGTACCTGTTGATATTTTAGACTCAGTAAATGTGCCTTCACATTTAAAATACACTAGTAGTGATTCAAACTGCATTTCAGCAAAAAATAGATGAGCTGTATTTGTAAGCAATTGCGCAAATGCTTTAATAAGTATACCTATTATCAATAAGTGAAAGCTTGTCATTAACAGTTCACTAAATTGAATAACATGTTGGTTATTAAAAGCTTGTTTAAAGCTACTAATATTTGCAGCGTCAACGTAATGATAAATGTTAATAAACGAATACGCCAAAAACACAGTAAACGTCAAGGCTATAATATAAAGTAAGTTACCACTCACTAAAGCAAGTAATCTAGCTAGCGTAAAGTTTTTACCTAAGTCTATTGAGTGCAGTTTAGGCTGAATTTCTTGGATCATTTCACCTTTGAAACCGCCTTTACCTTCAATTTGTTCTTGAAGCTTAGGATCTAATTCGCGATAAACTCTGTTAGGTACTTCTTTATAACGACGGTTAGCCATAACTAGGTTGTCTAGGTTTATAAAAATTTCGTCTGGATGAACAGACTCTTGCCAGTTTTCACGTAGTTCTGATACTTCAGCCGAAGGTGTAACTGAATTTAAACGCGCTTTAATCATAATAAAAGCAATCGCGCAGCTCAGAGTAGCTAATATAATAATCGCAATTAAGTACATGCCAGCATGAAGACTAGGTAGTTGCTCAATCCAGCTATCTATTTCTTGTTTGCTAATGTGTTGTTCTTTCATCAGCCATGACATAGAAAGACCAATCGCGATTGGTAGAATAAAAGATAAAGAAATAATTTTAGCGAGTGCACCAGTACCAAGTGCTTCAATATTTTTTTCAGCGTTTCTAGAAATAGGTTTACCCGTAGAGCGCCACGAAAAAAGCACGTAGAACATTAATATGGCACTATAAACAGGAAATGCTAATTCGCCTGCTTCACCGGTAAAACCCGATAAAGATACAAATGCCACAAGGCCATAAGCAATAAGTGCAACAAGGGTACTTACCCATGAGCCAAATAAGCGCTGAGCAACATTACGAATAGGATAAGGTAGGAATAATAACTTAGGGATTAAGCTGTGAAGTAAACGTGATAAAAAACCATTAGGCTCTTTAAACGTACTGTTTTTACGACCAACCAGCATTTCTTCGAGTGATTGCGCGGTGTAGGCTACTTCTTTTTGTTCTTCTTGGGCGGTTGATGCTTGTGATTTACTGTAGTTATAAGCAAGTGAAGTAGGGTGGTTTCTGCCTACAAAATATTTAAGAGTTGCATAAATACCACTTGAAAGTGAGCGAATGCCGAATGCTAAAATAAGCATGCCAAACACCATTAAAATCCATCCAGCAGTTGTATCTTCTTTAACTGAGCCCGCAGCAATAACAAGTAAACTAATACCCGCTATAGACTCAATAAGCCCTCTTACAGCTGTTACTTTACCTTCTAGTTTGAAGGGGTTTTTTAGTCCAAGATCAATCGATCCATAATCAAAAGCCATTGAATGCTCCTTTTATACAGCATGCCCAATTAAGGGGGGGGATATAAGCGTAGTTATAATAACCGTTATGTATATCGTATTTTTGTTTTTGCTCAATTTTTGATTATATATCAATAAAGTCGATCAGTTTAAGGTTATTTTAAAGTGGTACGTTGTATGCGTTGAAATATAGGCTTAAGCGAGTTAACAATATCTCTTTTAAATGCTTGAGGAGGAATGATGGAATTGATTTACGTTGATGATAGTTCGCTCGGAGTTACCCGAAAGCAAAAAAATAAACAGTGGCAGTATTTTGATCCAATAGGGAAAATAATCGAAGAGAATGCAATTATTGAGCGTTTAAATTCACTCACCTTCCCGCCCGCTTATAAAAGTGTATGGTTTTGCTCTGAAGAAAACAGGCATATTTTAGCAACAGGTACGACAGTAAATGACGAAAATAGTACCGGTATCATCCACTATTTACACAACAACAAGATGCTAAAAAATATCAAGTTTGTAGTGTGTTTGAGTATAAGTTGCCGTTACTTAGAGCTCAATTAAAGGAAGCATTACACGCTGATGAGCTCGATTATGAACGCACTTTAGCAGCCATTGTTAGATTAATGGATTTGGGTGCTTTACACGCAGGGAATGAACGTAAAATAAAATAAAATAAAAGTTTCGGTGCGACAATCCTAAGATCAAGGTATGTAAAATTAACAGGTAAAAATATTAGATTAAAATACCGTGCAAAGCTAGGCAAAGAAAGGGAAGTAAATATAACGGATAAAGCGTTGAGTCTTGTTATTAAGTGGCTTTAGGACTTACCCGGGCAACACTTATTTCAATATACATAAGGGAATGAGCACTCTAGCGTTACCTTGGCTAAAATTAATCAGAACAAACTCATTGGCGCGACAATTTTAAATTACCCCGTAAAACAAAGTATCTTAGTCGGTTTGAGCGCGGTTTATTTGAGTTTTTAACGTAACATAAAGGCTGTAGCTTGCAGCCTTTATGTTAAGTTTTTTATAACCTGCTATTGCAGCATAAACGTTTCGTATTCTAAATCTTCAAATTGTTTTGAAAGCCAGAACAATCCTACTACTGAGGTAATAATAGTTGATAGTGCAAAGCCATAGCCATAAAACTGTGGCCCAAAAGCGATTGATAACAAAGTTAAAACAACGTTTATTACCAAAAATAACCCCGCTAAAAATAGCACTGTTGAGCGTTTATCTAAATAAAATAAAATATTTAAAATAGATAAAAATATAACTTGTACGCCTACACCGACTACATCAACAAACAGAAGTGTTTTATAGTTTGGATCAATGCCAATAAAGGTAAGTATTTGCTCACCCCACAATAATAAGCAGGCAACGGTAATACCCTGAATTTTAAATATATCGTATAAACCTGCACGCGCAGTTTGGATCATACTGTCTTTTAAGATGTAGATCTCTTCAAGAGATGAGCCACCACGAATAGCGGTGTAAAAACGGTCGTACTCTTCTACAAAGTCAGTTTCCATTTTTACTAAAAATACTGCCATACCGGGAATAATAGACAAATAAGCCAAAAATATAGGTAAGTCATAAATTGGGCTGGCTCTTAATGTGCCAATAATTTGAATTGATGTGCTTGGTGAATACCAAAAAATGATTTTATCAGCCCATACACCAATGTTATAAAACAGACCACAAAAGAACAGACTGTAATACACTTTTTTATTACTTAAAAAGTCAAAGCTTATAAGTTTTTCACCTGGGTAACGGCGAATAATCATAAATAAAAAGCTAAAAAAGAGCAGTGCTTCGCCAGCAAAAAACGCAAAAAATAAGCCGTCTAGTTGCCAGTCTCTTAATAAATATGCAAGCAACACCATAAAGGCGTAACCACTTAGCATGGTAATTAAAATTAACCGGTATTCTTTCATACCCGATAGAAAAATAGCGCCAAGCCACTGATTACATAAGCTTACAAAGGCACCTAAAATTATAATCTTAGTAACAACGGGTATAGGGAGCATAGGCCATACAGCCAAGCCCACCAATAACGCGGCTATTGTTGTTATAAGTTGCGCACCAAGTAAATTAGGGAGTACTTTTGCCTCTTCTTTTTGAAAAAACAAATCGGCAATAAATCGAGTTAGCAATAACTGCAAACCACCCGTTAAAATAAGTGAGGCGGCCATCATGTAGGTAACAAGCGTTAAAAACTGAATAATAAGTACTTTAGGTAATACAACGCCTAAACTTAAAATACCAATTAGCATTAACGCTACAATAGAGAGCAACCAAGGGCCTGAGCCTATTAATCCCGCGTAGCCGTATGCTTCAAAAACTGAGAGCAGGGTATTTTTTTTGAGAATTTTTCGTATCTCAAAACCTATTCCGGCCATGCCATTGTATCCTTATAAAGTTTATCGTAACGGGCAAACATGTGGCTCTCGTCATAAAATTTTTGTACGCGGTCTAAGCCACTTTTTTGATACTCAAGCCAAGCTTGCTCATTTTTTAGCATGTTTGATATTTGTTGTGCTGTTTCACTAGGTGAAGCAATTGAGACAACTTCACCGGCTTTGCCCAATGCTTTATCTTCATCGCTTCCGCCTTCGATTATTTCCCGGCACGAGCCAACATCACTAGCAAGTACAGGCACACCGGCCGCCATTGCTTCTAAAAGTACTAAAGGCTGTGCTTCGGAAATTGAGGTTAACGCTACAATGCCGAGTTTTGGTAAAATTTTGGTGATATCTTGCATACCTAAAAACTTAACACTGTTTTGTAAGTCAAGGCTGCCTACCAGTAGTTCACACTCTTTGTAATATTGTGGGTCTTCTTCATAAGGGCCGATGATCCAGCCCTCGACTTCTGGCAATACCGATTGCGCTTCTTTAATCGCACGTATAAAGGTTTTAATGTCTTTTATTGGCACGACACGTCCAATTAACCCAACAACAGGTGGGATGCGTTTTGGACGCTGCTCCAGCGCTTCAATGAAGCGTACTGTTTTAATGCCATTAGGTACAACAAATGCTTTTTCAGGCACTGCGCCATCTTTTATTTGGCGCTGCCTGTTACCGTCGTATAGCGAAATTATTTTATCGGCTTCTTGATATGTTGTTCGGCCAATTTGCTCAAAAAAGCTGATCCACATACGGCGTATAAAGCCCATTTCTGTATTTAAATTTTTACCTAGGCTTTGTTCTGACTCTTTGATCCAACTGGCTTGAATAAGATCTATTTTTCTCTCTTTGGTGTAAATACCATGCTCGGTTAATAAAAAGGGGGTATCGCTTATCACACTGGCGCCAGCTCCTAAAATACCAGCATACCCGGTAGATATTGAGTGAATAAGTTTAACTTTTGGAAGTCCACGTGCAATTTTGGCTATTTTAAATAGCGGTTTATATAAATTGCGATACGACCAAAAAAAATCGATAAAAGAGGACTCATCACAGTACGTTAGGTAGTAATTAGCGAGCACTTGCCACGATGATTCACTATATAAAAAGTCAGCTTCGTTAATTCCATCTTTTTTTGCTAGAGTTTCAAATGCAAACTTTAGCGTCTCAGTAGGTATAGGTTTATCACAATCTCTGAAAAAATTTTGTAGTTGCTGCCAAAAATCAAAGAGCTCTTTTTTATATTTAACGCCATGTCTGGCTTTTATTTCAGAAGTGTCATTTTCAACTAAATAATGAACATGCAGTTTTGTGACGTTTTTAGGTAAAGTATATTGAATTTCACCATAATGCTCAGGTGCACCACCTATAAAAATAAGCTCAAAGTTATAATGCGGTAACCCTTCAATTATTTGATGAACCCAACTAGATACACCACCACGCACATAGGGGTAGGTACCTTCCAAAAGCAGTAAAATGTCAGCATTTTGATTACTCATGCCAGTACTCCTGTAAATGACGTAACTCACTTCCCTTAGGTTGTTCTGGGAGTTCTTTTAAGTAGCGTTTACAGTCGTCAAACTTGTTCATGCAAAAGGCAACTTCGGCTTTATAAGGGAGAACGTGACGCCTTGCTATGCCAAGCTCCGTTGCTTTGAGTAAGTACTCATGGGCTATTTCGTATTTGTCTAAGGCTAAAGATATACGTCCTAAAAATATAAATGTTGCAGGTGTTTTTACGTGTTCAATACTTTGCTGCGCAAGTGCTTCTGCTTTTTCTAAAACGTATTTTCGCAGCGCTCCTTGAGCCAAACCTAGGTAACTTAGCTCCCAGTAAAGTTCGGCAAGTTTTTTTTGTAAATTGCTTAACTTTGGTTGTTGGGTTGTCGTGGTTATTTCTTGTTGGACTAAGCTGATTTTTTCGTTAAGTTTTGTTTCTTTACTATCAAGGGTTGAATAGGCGAGTAGTCGAATATCGTCTTCTAAATCTTTAAGTGCTAGCTTTAATATTGGAATAGCTTGTGAGTCGCTCATATGGCGTGCAGCCATTACAGCACTTAAACGTTTATTTGGCTCACTTGCGTGTTTTAAAATTGCTCTGAGCCCACCAATAGAGTAGGTGGGGTTTGCTGATATAGCTCTTGCTTCAAATGGAAGCGCAGGGATTTTATGTTCTTCTATTTCTATATCGTTATTTTTAAGAGGCTTACAAAGTGCAAAAGTAAGCGCAAATACAACACCAATAATCCCCAACACAGGAATGGTAAATAGTAATAAAAATAGAAGTGATATACCGCTATAATGTGTGGTTACATATTTTTTAGGTATTAGGATATAACAAGTTAAGGAGAAACATATACTTGCTAAGGCATGCAGTAATATGGTGAAAAACCAATTAGGTGTTTCGAGTATTTCTATTAGTGCAAAGTACTGAAAAATACACCCTAATATAGCCGCTACGATAACAATAATCATGAAAGTGTGACCAATCTCTTTATATCATCTGAACTAATAGGCAGTGCGAGTTGTTGCTCAATAACAATATCGAGCTCTGCTAAATTTTTACCTGTGCGCTCTTTACTCCAGCTATTTACGCGTGCAATAAATCCACTTTTTTCCAGCTCATCTGCTAAAGGCATTAATAACAGTAATGTTTGTTTATCGTCGTCATATAAATAAATATCTAATCCACGCCTAGCATCGCTTAAATATCCCATGAGTACGCGTGATTCATCTGTGATACTGTTGGCTTTTATTTTTAGTAGCTGCGATGGAATACGGTAACGTTTAGCTTCTTTATTCGTGCGCTTTACTTGGCGAATAAAATAAGGGGACTCTTTACTTGTCATGACTGGGTTAGTAATTTCATGACGAAGTAGATCGCCAATATGTCCTGCCATTACAGCCAAAAGCGTAAGCGTGGTATTTTTAAGTGCAAAAAAATTGTATTTTTTCGACCAAAATAAGACCATAAATAGTATTGTTTACGTCTATAAGTGGGATGGCAATATGATATTTACTTGCACCAAGCTTAGCTTTTACGTCTTTTACTGATACTAATTCTTTCTCTTCTAACACCGCCAATATAAGTGAGTCTTTATTGACTACTTGCCCCATTTTACCAATAGAGGCAAGTGGTGGCTCTAAAACAGTGTTGTTTTCAACTTTATATAACCCCGCTCTCTCTAATAAACCGTATTCAACGAATAGATCGATTATTTTTTGCGCTGCGCTATCAAGTCTTCTTTCTTTTAGTTGGCCAATAGAGGTTCTTACTGCTTGTAGAGATTCACGTAAACTTAATGTATGACCTGCCAACATTTGCTCAATTCTATCGTGAGATGAACTAATTAAATGATATTGGCGAGTAAATGTTTCAAGGCGATCAGTTACGTACTCAAGCTGAATACTTTGTTGTTGATTAGTGCGCTCCCATACATCCCTAAATTCGCCAGTGATCATAATTACAATAATGTAGCCAATCATGGCGTTAATATTAAAGTCGCTTTGTGGTGATAAAATATTTGCTTGAAGTAAAAAAAGCTGGCCAACAAGCAAGCATAAAATACTAATAAAGCCTTTTGAAAAGCCATAACGTAGAGAAACTAAAAGTGGGCCAAGTACAGGCCACGAAAACCCTCCCTCAGTCCAAAATGGGTCCTCTGCGTTAAATAATACAGGCAGCCCTAAAGCAAGCGCGGTAAATATAAATACCTCAGCCCATATTTGTAGCTCAGGAACGTCTCTTGGTCTAAGGAAATGTGTTTTCACTCACTAACCTCTATATAAGAAATTAAATCGGCAATCACATCTTGTGCTGTTGCTGCAATGCTATCGCGACCCCAACCACTTTTAGCAATAGTACCCGTCCAAACTGGCGTTGTTTGTCCATTTTCAGTGAGCGATAATGTAAGTGCAACAACGGGTTCGCCATCAAGTCCTGCTTTATAACGCCACTCTTCAATGCTGCCTGTTAGTACATAGTCAGCTTGTTGAGTGCTTAACCACTGCATAGCATTGTCTAAACGGTATTGATCGTCCAGCGCTGGAAGCTCTTTGTTGTTTACGCGAGGTGCGCGTATAAGCGTTGGTAATTTATTTTGTTGCCAAATGCTGGCTAAAATATCTTCAGCACGCTCACCTGCAAGCGGTGTTTGAGCATGATTAACAAGTGGCATTAGTGCCACAATTTTTGAAGGGCTAAGCTCTATATCATCAGCAACTCTGCTGGTGGTACATGCTGATAATAGTAATACCAAACACGGTATAATTAAACGAAACATACTCTCTCCTAACATTAAAAATGTACGTAATAACCTAATTGTAATTGTGTATCTGAGTTACCCACTTTATTACTACTTTGGTAACCCAGCTGTAATTTAAATAAATCATCGCCCAGTACAGACCAACCTGCGCCACTCGAAACTGATACATCTACTGTATCGTTAAGTGTTTGATAGCCAGTACTTATATCAAATAGCCATGAAGGGCTTGCACCTAAATAAGGAGGTTCTAATGAGCCTGTTGAAGCAAATGAGGTCCCTAGTGCAAAGCGTCTAAATGGCTGAAGATCAACTATTAGCGGTCTTCTATTCGTATCTGTATTTATTAATGCATTTACACGTTCAAAGTCTTGCCATTGCGCACTAAAATAAGCGTTCCAAATTGGGCGGTCTTTTAAAATGCTGTATTGATAACGTGCATTATATTCTTGGCCATTTATTAGTGAGCTGCCATCGCTTCTTCGAGAAAAAGACATCGCTGCTGCTGATAGCTGTACGTTTTGTCTACCATCAATATTGTAGTTAACATAGGCCGTTGCTTTATCTAGCTGAGCATAGCTAAGTAGCGCTTCTGATTGGCGGTTTTCAACATTATATTCAAGTTTTAAACCTACCTGTGTACGCGAATCCCATTGATAACGAGAGTCCAAGCTAAAACCTTGGCGGCTAACTACGCTGCCTTGGTGAGAATCTATTTTTGCATCAAAATACCAACGACCAAATGTCATCTTATCTTCTATTGCAAACAGCAATCCTTTGTTATCAAGGTTTTGCTGATTACTTAAACTTAATTTCCATTGCCCATTAGCATAAGGAAAATAAACGTTTACATCGTACTGGCTACTGTTTAAGCCAGCCTCTGGTGATAGGTTTATTTCAAGCGCCCTAAAGTAGGATGCGCGTGCATTTCTGAGCAAACTCAATTGCGATTCACTTGGTTCGCCAGTGAGTTCTTCGTACCAGCGCTGCATGGTGGCATAGGGTTGTTTTAAATAGAGTAGGGCGTTTAGCTCATCTAATTTGCTTAGTGAACCTTCGGCTATAAGTTGTTTTGCTTTATTAAATTCGCCGTTGGTCATATAAAGTTGTAGTTTTTGCCATGGCTCTAATTTTTGTGCAGCCCTGCGCGCTAACCACCAATTTGTTTGAGGTTCACCAATAGTGTCGGGGGCAAGTTCTTCCATTGTGTTTAATTGCATTAAATGAGGAACAGCCATCGCGCCCGCCCAGCGGAACATTAAGCCTCTGTATGCATATTTATCTTTAGGTAAATGTTGCAGTAAATAGTGATTAAGTTCAGCAGCATTTGCATAATAACCAAGCTGCTTCATTACATCGGCTAAGTTAACCAGTGTTGTTAAGTCACTTGGATCTGCAATGGCTAATTTACGCAAATAAAAGTAAGCACTGTTATATGACTTTTCATGAATAGATAGGCTTGCTAATAGCTGGGTCCACGCATAGGAAGGATCACTTTCAGAATAGCGAGCTAAAATACGGCTAATCATCACGGTGTCGTGCATTTGTAGTGCTAACCAGCCTTGTGCAAGCACAACATCAGGGTTGTATTCACTTAATTTGGCTGCGCGATTAAGCGTTGTGTAAGCATAATTTAAATCACTTTGGTTTTGATACCAATTAGAAAGGATAACCCAAGCAGGGTAGAGAGCTTTATTGTAGCGCTGCTTATCAAGCTCTGCATGAATAAGTGCAACTGATTCTGTATCATTTACTTGAGTGCTCAGTAATGCAATTTGAATCAATTGACGGTCAGTTTGCGACTCTCTTTTCCACAAGTAATCAAGAAGTTCTTTAGGCTTACCTTCAAATTTTAATTGTTGGTAGTGCAGCATATCGCCAACACTTAAAGGGCTTATTTTTTGTAACTGTTCAAGTGCATATAATTCTTGAGCTTTGTCTTGGACTCGCATTGCCATGTCTACATGGGCACTCCAAAACTCGTCATTTGTGCTTTGTTTTTTGCTTTTAAGAACTTGCATTGCACTAGCAAAGTCATCTTCTAGCCAAAATGCGCGGGCAATCCAAAGTAAATCTTCTTCATTTTTAGGTCCTTTATATGTAGGCCAGAGGGCTCTAAGCGCTTCTAAATTACCAGTGTCGTGAAGTACTTTTGCTTTCCAATATTGTGATAATGCACTTTTACCATTTATTTGCTCAAAGCGTTCAATATTATTTAACTCTTGCTTTGTGTTACCAATAAATTCGTTAGCTTGCATCCAATTAGCAAAGCCATTTCCTTTTAGCTTTCTATTTTGAGCTTTATATTCGTATATATCATTAGCATCTTGGTATAAGTACAAAGCGGTGGCATCGTTAATGCTGTCGGTAAGCATAGCCGGGGTTACAGCCCTGTTTAACATCAACCATTTAAACTCTTTAAGTGCTTCTCTAGGTTTATTTTGCCAGCGTTTAATTTTCCAATTGAGTAGATGAAGCTCTTTATCGTTAGGGTTTTGTTGTAACAATTTGGCAAGTAATCGTTCTGCCCCTTTTGCATTTCCATTTGCTAAACGCAGGTGCATTGCTTGTGTTAAGTAATCAGCATTATCTGGCTCAGCTTTTAATAAGCTTTCAATGGCTTGAGCTGCATCTTCTGTGTTGCCAGCCAAGTTGGCTAAATAAAGGGTGCGTTTATTATCGGCTTTGTCACCGAAGGTTTTCCACCATGCATAAGCTTGAATCGGATTATTGGCGCCCAGTGCAGTTTCAATCGCCTTAGCTGCAATGTCAGCATTTATATTTGTTTTATAAATCGCGAGTGCTTTGCTAGGTTCGCCTGCGCTTAACCAGTAATCAGCGGCAAGTATTGGCTGTTTATTTTTTTGATAGTACTGAGCAACTTTTGCGTTTAACCCAACTGCTTTTGCAATAGTTAGTATTTGTTCATTCCAATTTTTATGAACACCTATTTTTAAAGATAGCTCTTCAAAGCGATCGTCAATATTGGCCCCACTTGCTAGCCATAATGAGTAAAGCAGCTTTATTTCAAGCTTCGCTTTGCGCTCACCTCTAGGTAGTTTTTCAAGCTCGTTAGTGGCTTGTGAATACTCACTCAGCCCTATGTGGAGCTCAACTAGTTTTGCGCGTAACTTTTCATTGTTAGGGTCTGTATTAAGCGCTGCATTAAGGTACGATTTTTCAAAAGTATAATCTTGCGAAAGTGCATCATCTTCAAAAAATAAGGTATGGGGAAATAGTGCATAAAGTGCAAAACAACTTACAGCTAGTATTGTTAATATTGTTTTTATAGAAACTAACTGAGGGCGCTTTTCAGTATTCATTATCGAGCGACTCCATTGCAGTTAAGGTAACCATAAAAGTTGCCTGCAGGTATTTCAAAATGAGTTAATTTACCTCGATTAATACCTTTAAAGCGCTCACCCAAGCCAGATACAAACTCACAAGAGCGTGCATTCATTAAATCAAGCGAAGCAGGTATCCACGCTTTAAAGCTTACAGCCCCATTGACTTGCCAGTTATCAATAACCACATTCGCAGAAGCTAAGTAAGGTTTGTTATTGCTTTTACTATGATCAAAATTAAGCCGAGCTATATTATTAACAACATGAATGTAGTCGCCCTTTTGAGTTACCCCAGATACACCTTCACTTTGGGTAATATTTGGTACATCAAAATCGGTAGGAATTCGTAAAGTACGAATATACTTTGAGCTAAATAACCATTCATTATTACTATTTTTTGCCAGTGCTGAAAAATAAAAATCTTTTGCTACTTTTGCGTAATGGCTTAAATGCACCGGTGTATTGGGTCTTGCTAAAACATACTCTATATTATGTTTTAGCGCGTCGAGTCCCGCAGGGTTCTCTCCTGAGTAAAAATGGTAATAAATAGTGTAAGGTTTTAGCCTGTATGGTCTTTCTGTTATTTCAAATGTCTCAGTTAAACGTCTAAATCCATAATATGGGCCATGCCATAAGTTAGTGTAGACATTTTCATTTAATATGGGAGCGTAAATTTGATACAGTAGATCTCGCTCAGGACGGCCAATGGGTGATATATGTGTAAGACTTGGGTTATCAGCATTTACATCAGTATTACCACCATTTACGTTTAGTACACCTGCATCACGAGCCAGTTCAAGTGCCTTAGGACCTGGTGTTGCATCGCCTGACCATAACATCATCACTGTTTTTTTATTTTTGGGCGTGAGCTTTTCATCAATATATTTTATCGAATCTGTAATTTCTTTTTTAATGCTGATGGTGTTGTAACCAGGCACATCCAAATGAAAGCCGTAATCTGTATTATTTACGTCTATTTTTTTTCGACCAGAGAGGGCTGTCCAAAAATAGGGGTGGCTATATGTATGTGAAGCAACTTCTACATAAGGCAGGTTAAAAATACTACGCGCAATGCCTTCGAGTTTGGCACTTTGTTTTGAATGAATCCCGCCTTCTTCAATGTCAGCTTGGATCACTGATGACGTTAAAGGTAGTTTATAGCGTTTAATTATTTCATCTCGAATAACTTCTGCTGAATAAGGTTTACCTTCGAAGTGAGCGATACTTGTAAATCCATCGCCGTCAATATGCAAAGTAAGCATTCGTCTACCACTTACTGTAGTCGCATCAGGTACAAGTATAGGGCGTAAGCCCATTGCCTGAGTAAGCAATGTACGTGGATCAACAACCCATTTGCTACCTTCCATCGGAAATGTATCAATTAGCCAAGGAGCAACCACAACGGCACCATATTTAGTTTTAGCTGCTTGTACAATCTCAGTGTTATCAGCAGACTTTATTGTTATTAAAGGTGTTGCGTTAGTTGCTAATTTAATCATATAAGGTTTAACTATTGGAGGAGGTGTTGTGGACTCTCCTTTGAGCCAAGGTGTGAAGTTATCTAATTTGTATGGGCCTTTAGGCAGTGTGTTTAACGACTCGATGCCTAAGCTTGATAATAATTTAGTTGATTGCGGTAATTCGCCTAAAATAAGTTCTGGTACAACACCTAAATTAGCTTCAAGCCAATTGTTAAGTGTTGGGGTGTAAAATGCATCGCTTGAGGTCCATGAAATAATACCGGCATGTAAGCTAGGGTCAACCAAAGGTAAGTCGCGTTTTGCAATGTCTATGTAGTCAGGTATATATCCCAAATACTCAATTATGGTCGCAAGCTTTAAATGTACGGTAGTGTATATGAGTGGCTTTACGTTACTGTTATAAGGGATCAAAATGCGCCTAGGCACCGGTGTTATTGATGATGTGCCCCACGTTTGCAAGTGACCATCGGTTACCCATGGATTAAAACCTGCCTCTATAATATTTTGTGCCATAGCGAGGCGATTATCGGGTTTTGCATAATCAATAACTTGGACGTTGAGGCCTAAGTCTTGTGCTGTTTTTAATTGTGCGCTTAGCCAATCTTGGTCGTTTTTATTGGTCAGTTTATAGCTATTGTCGGTTGGATTAAAGTGACTATACAAACCCTCAGCAACTAAGTCGTTGGCTAAATTAGCGAGTTTAGGCAATAACTCAAAGCCCCGGTTGAGGATAAGGTGCTTATCAAAAGTCTCAGATAGTGAGCCTATTATGGTGACTAACCCAGCTTGTTGATCGGGTTTGCTGTGTGTAGCATCTAATAGTTGATAGCTATCTAGGGTATCTAAAAACAAGCCACTGAAGCCGCGTGCTTTTAATGCCGCAGCGCTACTTTTAATATATTGTTGCCAATGGTCTGATGTTAAATCCGCAATGTGGCTATTCCAGTTGGGGTTTATGCTAAGTGATGACTCACTTTGATTAAACGATTCACCCACGCTCAAATAAGCATAAACCGCAATATTACGCTGCTTAAACCAATTAAGTTCGTGCTCAGTGACGTGTTCAGGCTGGACTACAACGCGGGAATAAAAAGTCATTTCGGCGAGAGGCATAGGGGATGAATAGTAAAATGCAATACTATTATTTACAGGCTTTGCTAGTACGTGAACAGATACTAAAAGTGCAAGATATAAAAGATACTTCATTAGTAATTCATTTTAATTAATTTATAACTGCGATTCAAAGTAAAAGTTCCGATTTTCATCTAGTTGTTTAGTACTAGTAATATTGAGCAATTATATGTTAATAGAAAATTAATATCCAGATGTAAATTTAACCTTTTACCTAATAGTAGTACTCGGTATGCTGAATACGCTAACTCATTATTAAGTGCTAATTAGGTCTACATTTATGGAGTATTATCACAGGAAAATCGCGCAGAGGATAACGCTTAGAATAATCTACAAATGTTTGATAAATTATATTACGACTAAGACTAAGGTCTCTATTTTATTAGTGTTAAAAATACTTTGTTACGACTATAATAAAACGAGACCTTGTATGAACTTGGTCTAACTTAATTTTATATATGTTTGCTTTACATAATTTAAAAGCGATATGAATGAGAGAAGTTATTTTTGGTAAATAAGTAAATCTTTAAACTATTTTAGTTGTTAGATTTTAGTTGTTTCTGTACATACGCCGTTATCGTACCCGGAGAAAAAATGAGTAATTTCAGCTTGAAAAACAAACTCTTGTTATTAGCTATCTTGCCACTAATGCTTCTTTTAATCAGTCTAATGCTGAGCTCTTATTATTTAGAGAGTAAAAGTCAGCAGCAAAACTTTGATACATTTGAAACCAAACTAATAGCAGATAAAAAAACACTACTGAGTACAGAAGTTGAAATTGCCACTAAAATTGTTCGTTATCAATTGGCTCAAGGTACAGAGCAAGATGCCAAAGACGCATTAAGAGATTTAACATTTGGGCAAGGTGGTTACTTTTTCATCTATGATACTAGCGGGGTAAGCGTATTTCATGCATTACTCGGTGATAAAATTGAAGGGCAAAACAAAATTGGCATGACCGACCCAAATGGTAAAAAAATTATCGTAGGGTTACTCGAACAAGCTCAAAAGGGGGGCGGCGCATTTAACTACCACTTTCAAAAACCTAATACAACTGGCTTAGTCGAGAAAATGGGCTACGCCGATATGATCCCAGGTACTGATTGGATGATTGGTACGGGTGCCTACATGGATGACATAGAGGCTGAGTTAAATAAATACAGAACAACCATGCAAGCGCATATGAACGAAAAAGTAATTACTTTATTATTAATTGCTTTATTTTGGGTTGCGTTAACAATTGTGTGTGCATTAGTTGCAGCTAATACTATGGTTAGACCAATTCATAGAATGGTACAAAGTCTTGATGATATAGCAAAAGGCGAAGGTGATTTAACTAAGCGTCTTGAAATAGACACCAATGATGAAATTGGTCAATTAGGCCAAGCCTTTAATGTATTTGTGAGTAAGCTACATGGCATTATTGCAAATGTAGTTGATGTAACGCACGATGTTAAAACAGCGTCTAGCGATATTAATACGCAAACGCGGTTAATTGAAGATAAGCTGCTTAGTCATAACCATGAAACAGACTTAGTTGCCACGGCAATCACCGAAATGTCGGCAACATCACACGAAGTTGCACAAAATACGACCCAGGTAGCGGTATCAACCCAAGCGGCAACCCAAGATGTTGCAAGAGCGCAAGAGTGTGTTGATATTTCATTAAGCGAAGTGTCAAAGCTTATGGGTGAAATAAATGTTGCCGCTGAGCAAGTTGACTCTTTAAGTGATCAATCTAAAAAAATTAATAGTGTATTGAGTGTAATTGGTGGGATTGCTGAGCAAACTAACTTATTGGCTTTAAACGCTGCGATTGAAGCTGCACGCGCTGGTGAGCAAGGGCGTGGTTTTGCTGTGGTTGCCGACGAAGTTAGAAGTTTAGCAAGTAGAACGCAAGTGAGTACATTAGAAATAAGCGAAATGTTGAGTGAATTACATAATTTAGTAACAGCGGCTGTTGATGCAATGCAGGCGAGTCAGCATAGTTGCAATCGCTCAGTAGAATCATCACGTGCTATTTCAGAAAGTTTAGGTGCTGTAACAAGTTCTGTGACTGCAATTAATGATATGAGTACGCAGATTGCAACTGCAGCAATGGAACAAAGTAGTGTGTCTGAAGAAATAAACCGTAATGTATTTGCTATACAAGAAATCGTAAATGAGCTTACTATATCAAGTAAAACAACATCAACAGTTAGTGAGCATTTGGCTGGACGAGGTGAAAGTTTAGGTAATTTAGTTGGGCAGTTTAAAATTTAAAATACTTTAGCTTTTATTACTCGATTTTTAATCACGTCCGCAAACGTAAATACTTAAAGGCCATCAATGTGTAGAGCTTACTTATTAGGTGTGGGCTTTTTGTTCAGCTTATAATTGTTAACTTACATTTTAAAGCCCATGAATCTATTATGTCATGGGCTTTTTTGTATCTACTATTCAAATTTTCTTCTCAAGTAGGCCACTTATAGTATTTTTAAATGCTATAAAATATAAGACGTTATTCTGCTTTTTATTTATTGTAAATAAATATTAGAAAGTGTTGATCTTTGATTGTTGATTTTGCAGCAGGCTGTTTGGTATTTTGGCAAGGC
Organism: Pseudoalteromonas sp. BSi20652; assembly: GCF_000239855.1. Classification (GTDB taxonomy): domain Bacteria; phylum Pseudomonadota; class Gammaproteobacteria; order Enterobacterales; family Alteromonadaceae; genus Pseudoalteromonas. Next base: position 37,718 of record NZ_BADT01000156.1, read on the forward strand.
AGAGCCTATATTGTGTGGTTGTTTCCCTTAAATAGTCGATAATGCAGCATAAATACCAAACATGCTCTGCCCAGAGGTTTTTTTTAGGAACGGTTGCCCCTTTGTTACTTAAATGGATATAGGTAATAGGCGTGAGCAGCACGCGGAAGCCTTGCTCGGTCTTTACTTATTCTTGCACGGATGTGAGCCAGTCGGGTAACGCAGGATCCGTTACCTAGCCTACTAGGTTACACACTTCGCACCGAGATTAAATAGTCTCTAGGTTGAGCAAATATCAATCCACAAGGATCAATACGCCCTAGTGCTCTTTATTTTTTACACATACAATGCGCGAAAATAAGTGGTTAATGTTTTATAACTAAAAATATTACCGGTATTTATTTATAGCTAAGGTACAATCTATTACATAACATAATGATTTTTTTAAGGCTTTAAGATGATTGAGTATCCAGTTGATCAACTTCCGCAACTTATAAATGATTTGTTGCAGTGCGATACAACAGAGCGCAAAAACAAGTTATTAGCTGATGCGCAGTTAACGCTTTCTACAGAACACCTGTCATTACTTTTTGAAGCGATACCAAAAGAGCAACGACTTGAAATTTGGCAGTTGCTTGACGAAGACACGCACCACGAAATTTTTGTTAATTTAAGTGAAGATAGTTGTCTGTGGTTACTTCAAACACTCGATGACATTGATGCATTTAAGCTTCTTGACGAAGTTAACGTAGAAGAGCTTTTAGAGCTTGAAGAAGTTATACCAGAGCGATTTGTTGAGTATGCAAAAAAAGCAACTCGATGAAGCGCAAACCAAACAATATGATTTAGCGCAGCAATACCCGCCAGAACAATTAGGTCACTGGTTAGGTTTTGATTTTTTAAAAGTATCGGAGAAGTTAACAGCCGGTGGTGCTAAAAAATTGCTACATAAAGGTTTGCCACAATTCAGTGAGGTTATTTATTTAGTAAGCCGCAAAGGCAGCTTAATCGGTGAGGTGGCGGTTAATGATTTAATAAAAGCCAGTGACAACGATAACTTAATGACATTGGCGAATCATGATTTCTCCTCATTGCATGCAGATGATGATTTATATGAAGCGGCAGAAGTAGTGATCCATAGTGAAAAAATGGCATTGCCAGTGGTTAATGCTGATAACAAATTACTTGGGCGATTAACCATTGCCTCAGCCTATGAATTACGCCAAGAAATTGCTGATGAAGCAGCCGCTAAAGCCGGTGGTTTACGTGAAGACGAAGACCTGTTCGCAAGTGTGCGAAAAAGTGCTAAAAACCGTGGTATATGGTTAGGTATTAATTTAGCAACTGCCTTTTTAGCGTCGTGGTTTATCGGTTTATTTGGCGCAACGATAGAACAGGTTGTAGCACTAGCGGTATTAATGCCAGTGGTTGCTTCTATGGGCGGGATCGCAGGTAGTCAAACATTAACCGTTATTGTGCGAGGTTTAGCGCTTGGACAGGTTACAGATTCAAACCGCAATGCGTTACTTAAAAAAGAGCTACGTGTTGGCGCTGTAAATGGCTTGGTATGGGCGTTTGTAATAGGTCTGCTTACCTTTTTATGGTTTAACGATTTAATGCTCAGTATTACGATTACGGTAGCCATATTATTGAATTTAGTGGCCGCGTCACTTGCGGGTGTTGTTATTCCGTCTATTTTAGACAAAATGAAAATTGATCCTGCGTTATCTGGTTCGGTAATTTTAACTACCGTTACTGATATTGTTGGGTTTGTTACCTTTTTAGGTTTAGGCAGTTTATTGCTTTTATAAGCCTTATACCAATTCGCTTAATTAAGTGAATTGGTATTACTAACAGGAAAATATAATGACCTTTGAAGTCATGATTTGGTGTGCAATTGCTTTGTGTATTTCACAATCGGCAATATTTTCGGGCTTAAACTTAGCGTTTTTTTCACTAAGTAGGCTTCAGCTCGAAATGGAAAGTGCAAAAGGGAACGAGGCGGCCATAAAAGTCATGGCCCTTCGAAACGACTCTAACTTTTTATTGTCGACTATTTTGTGGGGCAACGTAGGTATTAACGTACTACTAACGCTACTCTCTGATTCGGTGTTAATGGGCGCAAGTTCGTTTTTATTCTCAACTATCGCGATTACTATTATTGGTGAAATAACACCGCAGGCTTATTTTTCGCGTAATGCGCTAAAAATGGCGAGCCTACTTTCGCCGCTAATTAAGTTTTATCAGATTCTGTTTTATGTAGTTGCTAAGCCAACGGCTTTAATTCTCGATGCATGGTTAGGTAAAGAGGGGATTACGTACTTTGCTGAAAGTGAGCTCAGAGGTATTATTCGCAAACACATAGAGGCAGAAGAAGCTGATGTTCAGCACGTTGAGGGAATAGGCGCGCTTAACTTTTTTAGCTTAGATGAAATAAGCGTAACCAAAGAGGGTGAAGTAATTGATCCAGACTCTATTATTGCTTTGCCTACTAAGCTTGATTTGCCTATTTTCCCAGACCTTACATTAACGACTGATAATGAGTTTTTACGAAAACTACATAAGTCAGGTTATAACTGGGTGATCATTACCAATGAAGACGGTTGGCCTTTATTAGTGGTAGATGCTGACGGCTTTTTACGTTCAGCCTTGTTTGAACCAGAGACGTTCGACCCTTATCATTATTGTCACAGGCCTATTATTGTTGCTGATGAGGCGATGCGCCTGAGTGAAGTTATTTTAAAAATACGGGCTAGTCATTCTTTAGATAAATCGTTTGACGGGGCCATTGATCACGACGTGGTGTTAGTGTGGAGTGATGTGAAGCGCATTATTACCGGTGCTGATATATTTGGTCGGTTACTCAAAGGTATGAGTGCACCAAAACTCGAACTGCATGAAAATACAGAGAATAAAAAGCCGCTATAAAGCGGCTTTTTTGTATTCTATAAAAAAGGAGGGTTATGCCCAACCTTCGTAGCGCTTACGACGCGACAACACTATCGTTAATATAATACCTAAAAACAGGCCTAAAAACGCAATAGCTCCACCGTAAGTAAGTAGCTGACGCTTTTCTTTTGAGCTAGCAGCTTCTTTTTGAGTGCGCTCTTGTTCTAGCGTCGTTTTAAGCTTAGTAATTTGAGCCGATAACTGCAGGTTTTGATCAGTTAACGTTTGGTTTTGCTCTTGTAGCTGCGGAAGTTCTATTTGAGCTTGGCGCAGGTTTTCTTGAATAGTACTCATTTCGCTACTAAGTGTTTTGTACTGTTGGTGTAAGCCTGCCGTTTTGGTAACAAACTTAGTTTCTATCCAACCTTCGCGGTCTTTATCATCTTTAATTTTTATAAAGCCGTTTTCTTCGTTTGATAACAAGGTTAACTTTGTTCCAGCATCTACAGAGCCGAGTAGTCGATAATTTTTACTCGCACCAGAACGCATAAAAGTATATAGATTATCGATAATGTAAGCGGTGTTAGCATTCGTTGGGCTTGCAGACTGTTGTGCTTCTTCTGCATAACTCATAAAAGTGGTGGCTGTTAAAAGTAGCCCTAATAAACAATGTTTTAGCATTTATCTACCTTGTTGATCTAACTGTGTCCGTTATGAACGTGATTTTTTATTTCACATAAGTAGTTAGATAGTATGGATTAAGTAGCTTAATAGCAAGGTCGATATTGTAATCCAGTAGGGGTTTTTATATTCGGGCTTGTTTATCTTTAGAGGTTGAATTTGCTGCAGTAGATTTGGTTTTTAGGCAAGGCAGAGCCGATATGATGTGGTTATTCTCCCTAAATAGGCGATAACGCAGCATAAACGCCAAGCACACGTAACCCCTAGATAGAACAAATTTAATTCTGAAAGGTTAGCAGACCCTAAAAGAAGGCTAAAAAATTTGCATTGTTAGTGTGCTTTGTTTATTTTGGGCACTTATTTATTTTAAAGGTAATCCGCAAACCGAATGGATACTGAGATAGAACTGAAATTTTTGGTGTCAGATGCCGTTATTCCACTGATCCCCTCGTTAATTACTCAATTTGCAAAAACGGTGAATAATAAACCGTCACGCAGTTTACAAAACGCATACTACGATACCCCAAGTCGAGAGCTTAGAGCACTTGATATCGGGTTTAGAACTCGTTGTTCCGATAGTGAATGTGAGCAAACTATAAAACTTGCAGGTGAAGTTGTAGGGGGATTGCATCAGCGTCCAGAGTATAATTTACCAATAGAATCAAGTCGTCCTAATTTAATGGCGTTTGATGCTGATATTTGGCCTCATGGTATGCAAATAAGTGCAATATCAAAAAGCTTGTATCCAATATTCAGTACAAATTTCATTCGCCGCACTTGGTTAATTGAAACTGAAAGTGGCGCTAAAATTGAAGTCGTACTCGATAAAGGTGAAATTGCAGCTTCAGGCAAAGTTGAAATTATCAGTGAACTAGAAATTGAGCTTGTTGAAGGCAGTCGCAATGAGTTATTTGCATTTGCAGATGTACTCGTTAGTCAAAACTGTATTCGTTTAGGATTATACTCTAAGGCCGCTCGTGGTTACCGCTTAGCCGATAATAAACCTTTAAAGCCAAGTAAATCTATTGGCTTTGTTCAATTACCAAAGTCAACGACCCAAGAGCATGCTCTAGTCGAAGCTATGAACTTTGGTATTCGTTTTGTACAAAAACACGAACAATGCTATTTCGATAAGCCAAGTTTAAAAACGCTCAAACGCGTAACTGATGGCATTAGCTTAATTCGTCATACTTTTTGGTTATACGACGACATAGTATCAAAAGAAAGTACTGAGTATTTACGTACAGAGCTTAAATGGCTATTGAGTGAATTAGCATGGGTAGAAAACGCAATTCAATTAAAAACATACACATCTAAACGTCATGCTTTTTATAAAAAAATTAATGCAGCTCCAGCACTTGCTCAAGTCATTGGTGATTTAAAAGAATTACAGCCAAGTATTGAAGATATAAAGGCACTATTTCATAGCGCTCGTTATAACCGTTTGTTGCTGTCGTTAACTACTTGGTTAATTGATAAACAATGGCGCAAAGACTGGGGGCAAGCAGAGCTTCAAGCGGCTGAGAAAAATGTGTCGTCTATTGCCAATAGGCTTTTCAATAAAGACTGGAAAAACTTACACGAGCTACTCCCTAAAGAACACACATTAAACGTAGCTTCGTATTTAAACCTTCGAGCTCAACTTGAGAATAGTTTACTCAGTGGTAACTGCTTAGGAGCGCTATTTGATAATGATGAGCGTTTAGAATTTAGGTTGCCTTGGCTTGATATTTCTCATGGTATTTATGAGCTAAGTACGCTTGAGTACTTAAAGCAGCTATGTGCAGGGCAAGACGATGATCAGTTAGCTAAAATTCAATCATGGCTTGAGCAAAAATCAGAATATTTAGTGAGTGCGATGGAGCAAAGTAGACTTGCTTCGTTTGACATAGAGCCTTACTGGCAAAAATGAAGATAAAGCACTTTTGTAATTTACCCCTCATGCAAAAGTGCATCAGCTTATTAATTATTCTTTTAAGCTTTAACGCTTACTCTGAGCCAGATTGGTTATTATACAAAAACGAGCAAGGGGTGAGTGTTGAGTATCAGCAATTTGATGATGATACATTTGTAACTAAAGGCCAGTTGCTGGTTAAAGCTGTAACAGCTACTGACTTTTTACAATTGTTAAGCGATACCGCTGTTGCACCAAGCTGGCTCGAGAACACGTCAAACGTACGAGTAATTAAAACGTTAAGCCCATCTGAAAACCTAGTTTACAGCTATATTGACTCTCCTTGGCCTTTAGCAAACAGAGATGCGGTCACCTATTCGTGTTATTCAAGGTTATCTTCCCAGCAGACAAAGCTTTCTATAGAGTCTCGCCCTGATGAGATGCCACTTACAACGCGTGTAGTAAGAATAAAAACACTGAACGCTCATTGGCTACTTACACAAAAAGACGATGGTTTAAATATTGAGTATCAAGTTTATGCTTTACCAGGAGGAAGCATTCCAACATGGCTTTACAATAAAGTGGGGCTTAAAAGTACTTTCAAAACTCTTATTAATTTACGTGAAATATTAACGAGCAAACACTACATGGCTACAGCACCAATTATTAAAGCGGGTAAATGTAATTTGCTTAGTTTTAGTAATATAGATAAATAAATTTAGAATCAGGGGATGTATTGGAAACACATAAATGCTCCAAAAGGATCATTTATGTGTTTGTTTAGTTTTTAGTATTTGGCAGCTTTGGTGTTTTTTGGTAATGCGTTTAGAATAAAGTCGCGCAAATCGTTATTAGAGCTTTCTAAATCAGCATGACGAAGGTACATCATGTGCCCACTTCTGTAGCCTTTAAAGCTCAAACGATCTTTCATTTTACCGCTTGGATCTAACTGCCATAACGTGTATTTAGCGTCGAAGTAATTGGTTGCGCCATCGTAGTAACCAGCTTGCACCATTACGTTTAAGTAAGGATTTTGTGCCATTGCTAAACGCAGGTTTTCACCGGTGTTATTGCCGCTTCTGTCCCAAGGGTGGACGTTACCAAATAAGTTATACTTGATATCGGTTTTATAGTTTAACTCTTCGCGAAGGTAGTAATTAATTGCCGGTGTAAAAGAGTGTAACCATGAGGTTAGCTCTGCCCAGTAGTCAGGTGATTCACCCGCATCGCGTTTGTCTATACCTAGGTAACGAGAATCTAAGCGACCCACTGTTTGACCTCGTTCTCGTAGTAATTCTTTCCAGAAAAATTGTGTTGGGATGTCTAAGTTATTTTGCCCAACAAATTTTTCTGATAAACCTGCATAGTGCGCCATCTTTGTAATTATACGACGTTTTTCATCGGCATTAATAAAGCCGCCTTTAGCGAGTGCTGGAATTAACTGGTTTACAGTAAATTCCTCAACTTCCGGTAGTAACTCGTCTAAGTCTTTTGCTTGTAAATCGGCTTTAAGTGCTTTGTGATACCAAGCAGTCGCGGCAAAATAAGGGAGGCGGTTAGCAGCTTTAATTGGGCCGTCGCGCTTAATACCAATGTCAGTAGGTGATACGAGTACAACACCGTTTATGTACATCCACTGACTGTTTTGAAGCTCATGAGCAAGGCCCGATACACGTGTTGTGCCATAGCTTTCACCAATTAAAAACTTAGGAGAGCGCCAGCGCTGGGCTCTGTTTACAAAGGTATTTAACCATTCGCCAAGGTACTTAATATCGGCGTTAACGCCAAAAAACATCTCTTTTTGTTGTGCTTTAGAGAGCATTTCGCCTTTTTCGTTTTCAATAACCCGTGAATAGCCTGTATTTACTGGGTTTACGTAAACAATATCTGCAACATCAAGCACAGAGTAAGGATTATCTTTTACGCCATAAGGTTGAATTGGATAGCCTTCATCATCAATTTTTAATACGCGAGGACCGGTATAAGCAAGGTGCATCCATACAGAGGCAGAGCCAGGTCCGCCATTAAACGAGATAAGTAATGGACGAGTAGCTCTGTCGTCTACTTTATCGCGGGTATAGTAGGTGTATTGCAGTGTAGCAACAGCATCGCCTTTATCATCCCATACGGGTTGTGTGCCTGTGGCAACGGTATAACTAAAACGTTGGCCATTAATTTTAGCTTTGTGCTGAGTAACAATGTTGCTGTCCACGTCGATACGGCGTTGGTTATCTGCAAATGATGCAGTAGTTATAAATATAGCAATAACAATTATCGGTAAACTTATAATACGATTAAGCCTCATGGTGCTTCCTTTTTATTGTTGATACATCATTAAAAACGTTAATGAGCTAAATAACAAAAGTATTGAGATTAGTAGTCGATAAAACTAGTTAAGTAAAATATAACTACGTTAAAAGGGCGTAAATATACTGCTTGTAAATTTTATAGCTGGTTTCAATATTTAGTTAATTGCAAAAATCAGTTATATTGTGCGTCGTTTGTATTCTTTTTGTATACACGCTACCTAAAAAAGTAAATGGATTATGCTTTTTAGCATTTATTGTACTCACACCGGATGTTTATAGATTCATGTTATTTCAGTGCGCTGAATAACATAAGTGTTGTATTTGTAGTTTTACTATAAATTTAATTAAAGGTAAGAGAAGCTTTATGCAAAGAGTACTCGTGGTTGAAGACAGTAAGGTAGTGCAGCAGGTGCTACGCCATTTAACCGCACAATACATAGACGTAGCCGTTGACTTTGCATGGTCTTTAGCTGAATGCAAAACATACGTAGATAAACATGATTATACGCTTGCATTAGTTGATTTAACTCTGCCAGACGCTCCTCACGGTGAAGTAGCTAAGTATACTTTATCAAAAACAATACCTACGGTTGTTTTAACGTCCAAAATAGATGAATACAAACGCCAGCAGATGCTTGAACTGGGTGTGGTTGATTATGTAATTAAAGATAATCGTGATTCTTACCATTATGCTGTTAAATTAGTTGCTCAGTTATTAAGAAATCAAGGTTGTAAGGCTCTTATTGCTGATGATTCAATGTTAAGCCGAACGTTGATGAAACAAATGCTCCAAAAGCAATTATTCGATGTGACAGATGCCCACGATGGCCAACAAGCCCTTGATATATTAAAAGCTAACCCAGATATTAAATTATTAATGACGGATTATGCAATGCCAACAATGGATGGCTTTGAACTTGTTAAAGCAGTAAGAAATTTTAGAGGTCGCGATGATTTAGCTATCATTGGTTTATCAGGCGCTGCAAAGCATGGTTTATCTGCTCGATTTATTAAATATGGTGCGAATGACTTTTTAACTAAACCATTTATGAATGAAGAATTCCATTGTCGAGTGTTACAAACAATGGAGCAACTGTCTTTAATTGCAGATATTAAAGAAAGCGCATATAGAGATCATTTAACGGGGCTTTATAATCGCCGTTATTTTTATCAATACGCAGAAAAACTGTTAAAAAATAAGAATCAAAAAAATACTTTAGCATTACTCGATATCGACTTTTTTAAAAATATAAACGATACACTAGGCCATGAAGGTGGAGATCAGGCATTAAAACAAGTTGGATCATTAATGCGCTCTACATTTTCAAACTTTACGGTTGCACGAGTTGGAGGTGAAGAATTTGCAATTATTTTACCTGAGATAGAACGTGATCGAGCTCGTGAGTACTTTGAAGCATTTAGAAAAAAGATGGCAAGTTACGATTTTTCAATTAGTGATAAGCCTTTTACAATTACCACGAGTATAGGATTGGCAGATTTTCAAAATACCAGCTTGTCAGAGGCGATGAGAGTCGCTGATACCGCATTGTATGAGGCTAAAAACCAAGGTAGAAATTGC